>CADCOW010000071.1 GCA_902803205.1 uncultured Eubacteriales bacterium
ATATATAATTCGTATTATAAGCAAGTGGTAGCACTATATGACAAAGAAGAAATTACAAGAGTTGATTTTAATGATAGTAAGAGTGCTCTTGTTGAGATATTAAGAAATAAAGAAAGATTATTAAAAAAGAGATTAAGTGACTTATCAAAAGACATATTATGGCAATATACTTATGATGAATTGAAAGAAAAGGAAGAACTGGTGCTTGGGAAGGAATATTAAAAAGTTCTAAAATAAGCAAGAAAGAGAGATAAAAGATGAAATATAAAACCACAATGGAAGAGATGAAAGAACAGTTGATGTACATTTTAAAGCAAGATGAGCAGTATAATACGATTAATGAATTGTGCGATGACATCATCAAAACTACAAATGATAAGTTAATAAAAGCAAAGGTTGATTTAATTTGTAGAAATTCAAATGTAGCACTAATTAGAAGCCTTATAGGTAATGTACTAATATTTAATCAAGAAGGTAACACAACACAAGATTTCTTCAATTATAAGGCTGATTTTGAGGAACTTGAAGACCTATGTATGATACAGGTTATTGAAGAGAACAAAGATTTATAAGAAAAACCTATGATTAAAAATAATGATTTTATTAATAAAATTAACAAAAAACGTTTTTTAGAGGCTAACAAAAAATATCTATATGTTTTAATAGGTATTATTTTTGTAATAGCTTCATTCGGTTTTTTGGTAAAAGATAAAATAGGATATATTGCAAGTATAATGATGTCTTTATTGTGCGGAGTTTTGGCGAGTGCTATCGTGTTAGCTTTTGACAAGAAAAATTGTAAAATATCAAAAAACTTAATTAATAAAAAAGAAATTATAAACACAAAGTATGAGCAATATGAAAAGCTATTGACAATATTTTATAAAATACAGAATTTGTCAAATAATGAAAATTTTGATTCAATTTTTAGTAAGTTTAGATTTCATATGTATAATTTAACTGTTACAGGCAATATTTTAAGTGGTTTTAAATCTAAAGATAATGAAAACAAATATTATGAATTGCGTAGAATTATGTGCCAAGGTTTTGATATGATACATGATATGAGTTCTTTAAAGTCATATGTTGATGCTAATATTGTGTATTTAGAAGAGATACAAAATTTGTTAAGTTCAGAGTTTTTCAATTGCATAGATGATGAACTCGTACAAGAAAAAGATATATTGCAGTAGTATTTTCTTTATTATTTAATAATATAATAGAACTTCTGCAATTGATAAATTGTTTTATTTAATGTAAGATGTTATTTATGCTATTTATTAAAACTCAAATGATAGTCATCTATAAAAATATTGCTTTAAAGGTAAAGAAAGTGGTACAGGAGCAACTATAGCAGTTGCTCTTTTTTATTTCTATTATTAAAAGCCTTTACTTTGTTTCTATTTCTTGCAGCTTGACATTCCTTTTTATTACAGTATCTTTGAGTGCTACCAGTTCTTATGAAGTAATCACCACAATTTTCGCAAACAATTATTTTATGAGCATATTGATTATTATTATAAGTGTTTTTAATTAGTGTTCCAAACACATCTAATGCTATGTCAAATATTGAATCTGTATAGATAATATATTCAAATGTATTTCTATCTTTTAAATATGTAAGTTTTTTTTACTATCAGGCATAAAGTAAATCATCTCGCCTAAAATCTTCCAAGTAATCTTTTTGATTTTGTTTATTCTTTCTTTAGTTTTTTTAGAGTTATTTATTATGTATATTAAATCGGTAGTAGGTGCTATCATTCCATTATTAATTCTTACTTGCAGTAAATCAATGTTATTATGGTTACAAGCCATATCAAGAGCATACCACATATTGAAGTTGGCAGTTAATCGCTCTAGTTGATTTTTAAATTCTTCAACATTAAATCTCATATATTTATCAATTGCTTCATATAATTCTTTTACATTAACATCTTGTTTTTTTTGACAAATTATCTTTTTTATAGTCGAATAATTCTATAGTTCTAATTAGATTATTATTACCTGTTGGATGAATATATTGATTATACCAGTTTTTAATTCCTAATTCCAAGTTATCATCATTAGTACTTTTTTTATAAGTATATTTGTTATATAAATTGCAAAGACTTAGCAATATTTCTAATCCATCTACATTATTTACAATATTTATTTTTGAATCGTGCTTTATAATAGGACAACCAATAATTTTATTGTTTTCTAGCTCGGCAGTATATTCTTCAAATTTTACTCCCTTATAGTTGCAAAAATTTGTTAAGGATTTATTAAATTTTGATGTCATTTTTTGTTCCTTTCATTTTACTGTGGATTTTTATTGTTTTATAGTTCGTTGGTATAAAATATCAAGTAAAATATACAAATGATAAAAAGAAAGTTGTAGATGTGTTGTATATAGAAGCAGATGAGGATCATGTAGCATTACAAGATAAAT
>CADCOW010000072.1 GCA_902803205.1 uncultured Eubacteriales bacterium
AGATAGAAGAGAGGAGGTCATAGATATTATGGGAATATTATTTGATCAAGACACAGTAACAGAGTTTTATGAAAATGAAATTTATGAAAATGGTAAATCAGTAGGAATACAACAAGGAATACAACAAGGAATACAACAAGGAATGCAACAAGGAATGCAACAAGGAATTCAGAAAGGTGCTGTAAATGCTATAGTTAATATGTTTAGAAAAGGTTTAATAAAAATAACAGATGCAGCGAAAGAACTTGGCGTAAGCGAGAAAGAGTTTATGAAATTATTAAAAGCATAGACTAAAATCACTAAATAAATAGAGCTTATACAATAGAAAATTATAGATGGGAATGAAGAACATTCCCATTTTTATTACAATTTTTAGTCAATACTTATGTTTAATATGTCTACTTTTTGAAGGGTATGGTAGGTATAAAGTCGGTATAAAGTCAATATTTCATATACCCCCTATAGCACCCTCTATGATTTCTAATATTTGCCATTTGGTACTGGGGAGGGGCCCTAACCTATAGAGGGTCGTAGGGGCAGATATCATCCGACATCATGTAGGGGAGGATAATATCCTCCCCTACGGGAAGAAATTGTAGCCACATGTAGCAAACCGTAGTGGCGGATATCATCCGCCCGAAATCTATAAGATAAGGTCGTAATTTATAAATTATGAAAAAAAGCACAAGAATAGTAAAAAGAATTTTGGCACTATTTTTAGTTGTGCTTATGAGTATAGAGAGTTTTGGAGCGGTGGTGAGTGATAATGATGGGAGTGCGTTTATCACTAAAGCCGAATTTGATTCTCTTAAAAATAACTTCCAATCGCAGATAGATCAATATAATACTTCAATTGATAGCAAGGTAGATGGTGCGATAGTATCATATCTTGCTGGAATAAGTGTTGCTAGGACATCTGCTTTAGTTAATTTATTGAAGCTGGCAGAGGCTAATGACCAGAAGAATGTTGGGTTTTGTGTATGGAAATCGCCTGCAGAGGCAAGGAATACTGTTGATATTTTCGCACTTTATTCTGTTGGCATGTCATATGGTTTACAAGATTATACCACTCAAGGTAGTTCCGCTTTTCATGGTTGGTGGATAGTCGGTAATAATCGTGCAAATGGTCCGAATGGAAATTATGTTCAATATCCGAATCAATTAGTTGGCTCGGTTAATGGTGGCAGTAATACATATTATTCGGCTCTTTATTATGCATCATTCCCATTCGCTACTATTGATTTAACAAATCTAAATTATCAAGGAAATACTAACGACTGGGCGTTGGAAGATCTACGCCGCTGGAGATGTCGCTTTGTCTTGAATGCAAATAGTGTTGGCTTCTCTGCATATTTATCCACTGGGTTCCCTACTTCGAAACTTTCAAACTTAACTGTTTTGGTTGACTTTACTAGTGATGCTAATGCTAAGAGACAACCAACTACTTTCATGGGAGACGCCGTTAACATAGGATTTACAGCACAAAGACCGAACCAAACAATTAACCACATTTGGTCTGTCTATGCTGCAAGTGATGAAACTGCAAATTCCTTTTTGGGATACAATTTGGCAGGGAACATTTCAGGTGACACAATCGCTGTCGGCTATGACTTAAGAGATTATTATTCACAAAATGAGCAGCATACATATGAAATAAAGAATTTAACTGAAAGTGGATCAGAAAATAGTAAATATGGTTTTAACATTTCTGGCCATATGCATACATCTTCGACCACCGCTCCACCTTATCAGGAATGGAGAAATATATATGCTAGCGGAAATGGTTATTCGGATAAAGTGTGGTTTAACTGGAAACTAAATCAACAAGAAAAACACCAACTTCAGTGGGCTAACTTAACGAATAAATATTATAATGGTTATTTTAGTGAACCATACTATAAATATAATGGTATTCCTATTTGTCGTACAACAAAAAATCCGGGAAAGATAAAATTCAAATTAAAATTTAAAAATGGAAGTGTAAATTCGGGTTCTGACTCACTAGATGCTTTTACATATCAGATTATGGACAAGAAGTTTCCTAATGGCAATATGCCAACCACAGATGTGGAAGATGAATACAATCATGTCTTAAAACGTGAGAATGTCCAAGCTGGTTACACAAGTTATGAAACGGACTATATAGAGATTGACAAGACTAAAATCTTTGATACTGCAGATGGTGATTATATTTATATAAAGATAGAGCCTTCTAGCGAAGGTCAAGTGGTCAGTGTATCCGTTGTAGATGACAAAATAGAATATGTAGAAGAGTCATAGGATAAAAAGTTATAATGTTTTCTCTTTTCAATTTATGTTGATATAATTTCATATATTTATAATTTTGCATATTTTCATTAAGCAAATCAATTTCAAGATTATTTGTA
>CADCOW010000073.1 GCA_902803205.1 uncultured Eubacteriales bacterium
AAGACTTATCAATTCATCTTTTTTCAATTTAAATTTACTTTGCTTACTTGGCTTTGGCAACTCATTTCCATCTTCAAGTTCAGAAATAATATAACCACAAGCAGCATCTGTCCCCATAGCAATCGCTTCTTCCAATGTGTCTCCTTCAGAAACACATCCTTTTAAATCAGGAACAACTATTGTATATCCTTCTTTTTCTTCAAATGGTGTTAATATTGCTGGATAAACTATTTTCACAAACTAATACCTTGCCTTATTACTTTATTATCACCAATTTATAGTTTCTATATGTTTCTTTGTCTTTTTCTTCAATATAAAATCAGTTATTTTTTTATTTGTCTTATTTGTTTTTACTAAAATCCAATCATCAAAATATTCAAATATTTCATTATATTCATGAAAAAAATCATATGTATCAAATTCTTCATCCGCTTCTATCCTTGAAATAAATTTTTCAGCACATACTTTTTTCTTTTTTAAAAATATATTAAAATCTTTATCCTTTTTAATATAAGATGTAAAAACATAATTAAGTATATCACGTTCGATTTTTTTTATCTCATCAAATTCATAATCGTCGCCACCATTAGTAATATTATCAATATATTTTAGTGGTATCTTTATTCTAAATGGTCCTGGTTTTATATAATACCATTTATTATCAATATCATAAAAATATCCGTAATCAACAAACATTAACTTACTAAAAATTTCTCTTTCTGTTGTTCCTAAATAATGTGGCATATCATGAAAAGTTTCATGTCTCAAATATAGAGGCAAATCTGCTTCAGTATTACCATCTTTGTGTGGATAACCAATCCTTAGTAATTGCCCTAATCCAAACAAATACTCAACCATATTTGGTTCATCATAAAAATTTAACAATTTAAAGCCTACATTGCTATAATATCCGCCATTTCCAGAACAACCATACTGTACATGTCCATCTTTTAATCGTCTTGCAATAATACTAGTGTCACCCATAACATTTTTTCCTTTCTAACTGTTTATACATATTATCTATACCAATTCTTACAAATCAAGGTGGCTATTTACACTCGCCAGCCATCTTTTTAACTATATATTTGTTGATATGTCCAGCATTTAGTTTTACTATTATCTATTATATTTATATATAAAAATTCCATCAAAATCAATTAACCCATATTCTTTTTCTGTCACAATATTAAAATATTTATCATTTACCGTGTATAGTAAACCATAATACATCGGCGTTGTATCTCTAATATATGAATAATTTTTTACTATTTTATCAATAATTAAACCATTATTATCATATATAGCAATATAATCATCATAAGCAGCAATTGTAAAACTCTTAGTACCAATTGTAATTTTTTCTATATACAAATAATTATCATTTATATTTTTGCCTATTATATTACCATCATTATCCATCACATACCATATACCACCTCTTTTAAACGTGTAAGTTTTAGTGTCATAAGGTTTCATACAAAAAAATTTACCATTTAACATATAGTTTTCTATATCATCATATATAATATCTTTATTTACTGAATATAGAGTATAATAATTATTTTTTTCATTTTTTTTATAATAATAATTCCTCTCATTAATTAAGCTATCTGCTACATTATCGAGAAGATATGTATAGTTCTCAGTAAAAATTTCTTTTTTTTCGTTATTTGTGAATTTAATTGCTTGATCATATCCATTTTCAGAAAAATCTACTACAGCATGTGCAATTATATCATCATATAAGATAGGAATATTATTCTCCAAGTAATTACCTTTACTATCTAAAATACTATAGTTATTATTATCATAGACATAATAATAATTTTTACCTTTATATGTTACATAGCCTTTAACATTTTTTGGCAACTCATATCCGCAAGTAGATAAAAACTGTACATTGTTAATTTCATCATAGTATTTTTGTTCATTATCATTCTTATCTAATACAAAATATCTATCAAACATATAATCATTTTTATCATTCCAATAATTAATGTATATTCCATCTGTTCCTAGAAATGTACAAAGTACATTTCCATAATTTTCTTTAATTGCTTTCGCTAATATTTTATTATTGTCATCAATAAAATCATTTATTTCCTTATTTTTATCTTTATCATAATAAATTCCTATATGTTTAATTATCGAATCTTTAGAATATGAATTATAAAACACTTTATCATACTTATTATTTGAAAATATTTTTTTTAAATAATAATACCCTTCTTTATAATCAAATTTGTTTTTATCGTATAAATTTGACCTTGCATTTGCATATCAAATATCTATTTCTCTAGTTATTTTTTCATAATCTAAAGCATATATATTCCCATTTTTATTCTTTATTTCATTATATATTATTTTTACATCGTCTCCTCCAAAATCACTATATTTTAAAATTTTTTCACTAAGGTCTATTTTTCTTACATTATACATTCCATCAACTTGAATTATGTAATTATGATTATTCCCTGTAAATATGAAATAAAAATTGTTATTTATAATTTCTAATTCCATACCATAATAAGCATCGTCCAATTCTTCAATTAAAGTCATAAGCATATTTTCATTATTGTGATTACTATTATTTTTTGAAATTCTTTTTATATAAATACGAGTTTTATGTGTATTTAAAAAATCATTTGAATATTTATCTCCCACATATCCTAAACTAAAAGCAAATATATAATCTTTATAGCAAATACCATAATAAAAACTCGATGATGAATTTATCTTTAACAAATCCATTATGTATTTGCCATTTAAATCATATAATTTTGCATTTCTATCGTAGAACGAAAACTCACCTGCTCTATATATTTCGTCTGTCTTTTTTAATTTTTCTTTAACAACATATTTTACTTTATCAGTTTCAATATCAAATATTTTATATAGTCTTTCATTATTCAAGCTTTCAGTAAACAATGCTTTACCACTCTTATCTACAAATATTGTTTTTTTATCAGCATAATTATATATAGTTAATAAGTTTTCATCACGATTCTCATTTTCATTTGACCATATTTTAATCGCAAAAACAATATGGCAGTACAAAAATATACTAACAAAACTAAAAAATAATATTTTTTTAAATTTGATAAAAATGCAATTGCCTCCTTTATATCGTTTTAAGTTTCTTATAAATTTTTCTAATTGTGTTTCAGCTTTTGATTGGAGGTTTATTTTTCCACACTCTCTACCAAAATCTTCTCAATAAATTTTGAATACTCTTCATGAAGTGGCAACTCCTCGTCAACTTTTAGCGTGCGCCTTAGAACCATCTCTTCTTTACCTAAAACTGGATTAAATCCTTTCTTCTCATACATTTCCCAATATACTCCCACACCTCTTTTTTGCCAATTTGGTAGTTTATCAAAATTAATACCATTTTGAAACAATAATTCATTTTTAAATGCTACCGATTTTCCATCTAATGCATTAGTTGCCTCAGCTACACTTTTCCCTTGCTTTCTTAACAACCAATAGCAATGAGAGTTTAAAGAATTGCGGTGAGCATCTTCTTGTCGCCACAAAAAATAGTCTTGCACTCTTTCTATCGTCGGAAGTGGAACCACTCTACAATCAAATATTGCTTGTTGCCCTAAGTTCATTGAAAATGCAGAACT
>CADCOW010000074.1 GCA_902803205.1 uncultured Eubacteriales bacterium
AATATCACTTGCATAGATGTCTGTTATGTCTAAAAATCCTGTGTTCTCACACATCTTCTCAGCCATCATATAACTCTTTGCTACATAATTTGCATTGTCTCTGTTTCAAAATATGTCTGTTATATGTATAGGCTGATTCTTCAAATATGTATTATGTCCTACAATGATGCATTAAAATTTCATTTTTTATCTTCCCAACCAAATTTTCTTATATGGGCCACTTTTTTAAATTCATCTAACGAAATACTTTCCCTATTTAAAACTTCATATTTAGATAAATAATAATCTTCATTGTAATCAAAACTAACTAAATATTTTTCACAATCATGGCTATCCCAATAATACAAATATACTTCTGCAGTTTTATTATCATAATTAGCGGTATCTTTATTAATGTATGCTCCGTAACCTATATTATTATCGATTGGCAATACATTCTCTTTAAACTTTTTATTTTTTAACTCTTCCACTATCCCACTATGATCTAATGAATATTCTTCTTGTTTAACTGAAGATGATATAGATTGCAATACTGTCATATACTCATTATCTTCATGTATCTCATCCCCATCTTTTACCATCAACCATATTCTCTCATTCTTTTCTATTTCTTTTGTATAGTCTTTTACTACTTTTTGCGAGAGATATTCAATACTATCAAGTTCACCTTTATCATTAAGTACATATTTAAAAGTGTATTCTACATCTTGAAATTTGTTTGCTCGGACAGTTGTGGTAAACGAATCATCTGTTATGTTTTTACAACTTGGATCATGATAATATTCTGTCATTACCAAACCTGGAAATAATTTTGTTCTATCTATTATATGTGTTTCTTTAAAATGTTTTGAAATTGGCATTTCTAATATACTGTAATGTCCAACAAGTGCATCGGTCAATATAAAAACTCTACTTTTATTAAACATTGAATATTTTGTACTATCTTCTGGAGCAGTTATAGCATATAACCTTCCATCGCTTTCATATTCAACTTTCATTCCATCTTCAATTTTTAAAATCTTCCCATTCTCCAGTATCTTAGTTGTTTCTTCATTCGTTATTGTTTCTTCAACTTTTGAACCATTCTCATTTTTTACATAATACACACTCTTTACAAAAAATACTGTCATTCCTATTACTGATATCATTAATATTACTAAAAAACTTATAATTATCTTTCTCATATCTATCACTCCCCTATATACCTTAAAACATATGTATATAATCGCAAATCTTCTCCAAATGAAAAACTACCATCATTATACACTATATTTTGATTCCTTAAATATGTATCCCAAACATCTCCCCATCCAAATGAATGATTATCATCAATATAGAATTCTGCATGTCCTTGCCACACAGTGCCATCAGTTCTCTCACCATTAGATAATAAGCAGTCCCCTGGTTTTAAACCTCCAGCATTTATTACTTCTTCTGCTGTATAAAGTTTAACATTTGCTTGTTCATACATCCATTCGCCAAAAGTATGTATATGATTAAATATCATATTTGTATCTATTCCATAATATCTTAATGGGAATGCACTTCCTTCAATTTCTTTTGGTTCAAACTTACTTTTTGTCAAATATTCATATACTGCCATCATGAAACATGTACAATCATCACCAACAAATTTATTTTCAAATATTTTAATTTCTGAATTCTTTAACAATAAATTTTTAGGTTGACTTTCAGTGAATCCATTTCTTGTATCTGAGCACCTATAAAAGAAACGATTAGGTACTAGTCTTTCATCCAATAGGGTATTCGTATTTTGCATATAATTACTTGGGTAATGAATTGTACCATTTGTATTATTATATATTACCTTTTCTCTATGGCTTTGTAGATAATTATAATATGTATTTGCCTCACTACTTGCTCTATCAGATTTTAAGGTTTTATCATAAGTGGCAATATGATTTACATACCACTTACCCATTAATTCTATTGCATTTAGCATACTAACTGAACTATTAGCATTATATTGAACATTCCCTGCTACTGGTTTTGCTGGTTGTTCCTCTACATATAAGCCTTTATCATTGTTTGTCATTTGTGCTACTTCAGGCATATTAGCATCAAGGATTGGAATTGTCACCCCTGGTGAAATATTTGCATAACCACTTCCTGGACCTTGACCTATCACTACTTGAAATTGACTTTGTCTTGCATCCCTTTCATCTTGCGGACTTAG
>CADCOW010000075.1 GCA_902803205.1 uncultured Eubacteriales bacterium
ACGATTTAGCAAACAGTTGCTTTCACAGTCTTCGCTTGCGATTAAATTAAAATATTCTAATAAATTTGTGTTAAACTTTTCTTTAAATTTTTCAGTCACTGGACAGTCATCAAAATTGGTGCGAGATTTGTTGAACATTGACATAAATAGCATTTTATAACCCATAAACTCCATTTGATTCTTTATTGCATCTCCAGTAGCAGTATTTTTGTATTGTTCATGATTAATATATAGGTTGTTGATAAACTGTCTTAATTTTATCGGGTAAATTGTTTCCTTTATATAATTCAAGTATTCTTCTTTTACTTTATCATCATTCAAATTATAGTTTCCTAATGAATTGTTAATATCAAATTTATTATTACTCTTCTTGTATATCATAAATATTAATAGAAACATCATAACAATAATCATTATTGTTAAAAATAATTTTTTATTATTTTTCATCTTTCCCTCCTTTAAACCTTATTACTGTTGTATATATTTTCCCTTTATCTTCTTGATAGTCACTATATATACCATTTTCCTTTACATCAAAATTTTTACTTAATAAATATGTATTATGAACTCTGCACCAACTAATTATTTTTCCATTACTAAGATAAAAATCTACATTGCCATCTCTACATACTAAATCTCCTGCTTGTAATTCAAATATTTCATTTTTTAAATCTATAATATTATTTTGATCATTTTCTATATTGTCCCAAGTATACATTTTAAATCGTCTTGTGTTTAATAACAAATTTGTCAGACTATTAATATTTAAGAAACTTTTAGAATTCGTTTCCCACAAATCTATTCCATAAGCTATTCTTTCATCTTGTTCTTTATCTTTTAATATCTCTTTATTTATATAATGGTAATCCACATAGTGGATATGAAACTCTAACTCACTTCGTTCCTAAGAGTTTCATTATAGACAGCCACTGCAAATTTTGAACTATCATCAATTACGCAATAATTTTTCCATTCTTTGTCTATTTCTTCCCCTTCTGCATTCTTAAGAGTAACCTGTCCTGATTGAGAATATCTATTATCACCCTTTCCATATCCTGCAGTTTTAAATAAATCACATCTATAAGTCACCATTTCACTATACTTCTTTTTTTCATTATCATATATTACTGGTAATATCTTTTTATTTTCATCAAACTTATATTGATTACCATATAAGGTTAAATAATTTCTCCATTTATTATAAGCCGCTTCACTTGCTTCAACTTCTGCTATGTCATCTACTTCTCTTGCTGTTTTTTGTCCTCCGAGTTGGGTGTAGACATTATTGACATACTTTTTATCTTATTGAGTTTATCAATAAATAAATTCTATCAAGTTCCTCTTGTGAATTATACTTGATTTCTATTACACCTGTATTTTCTGTTTTAGCATTTATTTTCAACTGAGCATTTAAACGATTTCTCATTTGTTTTTCAATGTCTTTTAATTGAATTTTAATTCTTTTAAATTCATCTGAAATATTATTTTCTTTATCTTTTCTATCATTTGCAAGTTTTTGAAGTCGTACCATATCTTCAATTTTGCGAACACTAAGTTTCTTCTCAATTACTTCATTTGCAACTTTATTTCGAAATTGCTCATCTTCAATACCAAGCAGTGCTCTTGCATGACCTTCTGTTAAAGTTCCATCCTTAATCATATTAAGTAATTTTTCATCAAGAGACAAGATTCTAAGTGTATTTGTCACCGCCGAACGGCTTTTGCCAACTTTTTCAGCAACCTCATCTTGAGTGAGATTATATTCATCTATTAAAGCCTTATAACCAAATGCTTTTTCTACTGTATTTAAATCTTCTCTTTGCACATTTTCAAGAAGGGTTATTATTTTTCTCTCATCATCACTATAATCTTTTATAATAACTGGAACTTCCGCAAGCCCTGCTATTTTTGATGCACGAAGACGTCTTTCGCCTGCTATTACTTCATAATGAACTGGTCCAACTTTTCTAACAACTATCGGTTCTATTATTCCATAATTTTTTATTGATTCAGCAAGTTCATTTAACTTTTCTTCATCAAAATTTTTTCTTGGTTGATTTGGATTTGCTTGCACAAAATTTATATTTACTTTGAGTGGCTCTCCTGTAGCATTTTCTCCTACAGGTACTTCTACTATCTTTTCTACAACTTTCTCAACTGGAACTTCTACTACTTTTTCAACCACTTTTTCAATCACTTCTGGTTCACGAGTTGCTGTTGTTGAATTTTCAACATTTACTTTATCTTCTCCAAAAATTTTACCAAATGATTTTCCTAATCCCCTTTTTACTGTTGCCATTTTACACCTCTCCATCTTTTAATATTTCAGCTGCTAATTTTCTATATCGTTCAGCACCAATAGAACTTCCTTCATAATCAAGTATTGTCATTCCATTACTTGGTGCTTCTGCAAGTCTAATATTTCTTGGTATCAATGTTTCAAAAACTCTTTCACTAATATTGTTTTTTACTTCATTTACAACATCTTGAGCAAGTCTTGTTCTTGAATCAAACATTGTAAATAATATTCCTTCCACTTTAAGTTCTGGATTCATTCTACTTCTAACTATTTCAACTGCTGCAAGAACTTGATTTAATCCTTCCAGTGAAAAGTATTCGCATTGTACCGGTATTATACACGCGTCTGATGCCGTCAACGCGTTTACTGTAATTATTCCTACCGCTGGTGGACAATCAATTATTATATAGTCATATTCTTCTCTTATAGTATCAATTACTTTTCTAAGTGCTTTATCTTTATCGCTTTGTCCAAGCATTTCAGTTTCTAAGCTTGAAAGTTCTATTGAACCTGGAAGCACATCAAGATTTTGAACTACATTTTCAATTATAATATTTTTTGTTTTTGTAGCATCATGTATAGCATCAAGAACTGTTTTATCATCATCAGATAAGTCAATACCAATTCCAACTGTTGCATTTATCTGTGGGTCAAAATCTACGAGCAATATTTTTTGTCCTGCTTCTGCAAGTGCTGCTGACAAGTTTATTGCAGTGGTTGTTTTCCCCACTCCACCTTTTTGATTTGTTATAGAAATTACTTTTGCCATATTTACCTCACATTATTTTTTATTTTATACTTGATTTTTTATTAATTAAAATATTTTTTTAGGATTATGTTATATTTTTTCATGTTAAATACTTGCTTTAATCTCTAAAGGGCACCTCGAAAAAGTTATAAACTTTTATTTTTTCGATTTAAGGGCCCGATGGAACCACTAAATATATATTATAAGAATTTTTCAATTTTTTGTCAAGAAAAATGTTTCACGTGAAACACCATATATATTCTTAATCATCATTGATTAATTTAATTAAACAAGTAATAGAAAATGTTTTAATGATTACAGCTTTACAAATAATTATAGGATAGTATGTTTATAATAGAGCGGAAAATTTCAATTATTTATAAATAAAAAACTGGCGGAGTATCACCAGTCAACTAATAATTTAAATACACAACAATATATAAAAAATGTCAATTGTATTTATATAATTTTCTTAAATAATACATCATAATTTTTAAGAAAAATTATGTTATAACTATCTAAAGATAAAATTGCTTAACTTTATATTATAGTGGGCTATTTGCAGGAGTTCCAGCTTTCCTTGGGTACATATTAGGTGTGCATTTATTTTTAAATATTTCTATCAAGCATCTTTCAGGCTCATCATCTACAATAGAATATTTATGTTTCACGTGAAACATCCCGCCTAAAGTTTCAATAGCATTTTTTCCATCATTTAATTCATCATCACAATTATTCATCTTATATGCCAACATTATACCATTAATATTTACAAGTGGAAGAGAGTATTCAGATAAGACTGAAATTCGAGAAACACCTCTTGAAAGAACATAATCAAACTTTTCTCTAAAACATTTATCGTGACCAAAATCCTCAGCCCTTGCTTTGATAAGTTTAACATTTTTAATATTAATTGCTTCAACAACTTCTGAAAGGAAATTAATTCTTTTACCAAGAGTATCATTTAAAACAAATTTACTTTCAGGGCAGAGAATAGCAAGAGGAAGTCCTGGGAAACCAGCACCAGTTCCTATGTCACATATATATTTATCACCACGAATTTTATCATTATAAAACTTTATCGGAATAGAAGAATCAACAAAATGTCTTAAAATTATTTCTTTCGGTTCTGTAATAGTAGTAAGATTCATAACTTTGTTCTTCTCTATTAATAAATTCATATAAATAAAAAAATTATGGCACTGCTCATCAGATAAAACAATGCCAACAAAACGATTCATCTGCTCACAAATTAAATTTTTAAAATCTAAATACTCCATAATCATACGCGTTTTAAAAACGCGTCAATAAAAATAGAAAATCCATATATAAGTATATTTCTAAAATCATTAAAAATCATAAATAAAAACTCTGTAAAGTTGATGTCTTAAAAACTTTGTATATCAACAAATATATTTTCAATTTTGCATTGATTGGATAATCTTTTTTCTACATCATCACTATGGAAAACAATATCGTCAAAATGATTATCAATGTACTTATATTATCTCCCTTTTTACAAAAGTGTTTCTATATGCACAAACTTGAATTTAGCGATTAGAGCTTCATGAAAGACTTGATTTCTTGTTCCAAGAGAC
>CADCOW010000076.1 GCA_902803205.1 uncultured Eubacteriales bacterium
AAGTGGTATTACTTTATGCCAGATGGAAGTATGCTTGCAAATTCTCTAACACCAGATGGCTACTTTGTTGGAGCAGATGGAGCATGGATACAGTAGGGGCGGATATTATCACCCCCACACCCCATAGGGGCGGATATCATCCGCCCACACTCTAAGGGGGATATTAACCGCCCACACCCCGTAGGGGTGGATATCATCCGCCCATTTTCACGGAAAACAATGATAAAAAATTGAATAAAGTAAATTTTCAAATAAAAATATTTAAGGAGGATTTATGAAAAAAACTATTATATTATTCTTAATGATTATGCTTGTAATGTTTAATCTATGTGCCTGTGGAGGTCCAACTAAACCTGCAAACAATAATGAAACGATTGAAGAAGCAAAAGTTATTGATGCAGGACCAGTTGATTTTAATCCATCAACTATTAAGACTATGGGAGATTTTTACAAATATAAAAATGATGAGTTTTATAATTATCAAGATGGCTATACTGAAACAAAGTATCAAATGGCTATAGAGATTAATAATGTATATTATAGAGCTACTACAACTTTGCCAGAAGGCGTATATGAAAAGATAAGTCAGGTAGATTTTGATAAAAAAGATGAACTTGTAAAAGAATTAGTTTTACCTCTTCCAGTAGAAAAATTTGAGAATTTGAATGATATGATTCCAAGTCAAGATGAAATTAATAAATATGTAGGAAAGACTGGAAAAGAATTATTTGATGAAGGCTGGACTTATATGTATTACAATGTTGAAGATGTAGCTGCAGGGCTTTATCATGGACCATTCCTTTTTGATGTTGTATTTGAGTATGATGGACCAAAGATGGTAAATAGTGATGACTTTGATATGTATAAAGAATTTGGACCTCTAAAAGTAAAGTCTATAAAATACACACAAATAGGTCAAGCAATAGAACTTGGGTAAAAAAGTATGAGTAAGATTTATATTACAGGTCATAGAAATCCTGACATGGATAGCCTTTGTAGTGCATACGGATACGCAAATCTTAAGAATCAAATTGATAGTGATAATGAATATATACCTATTCGTATAGGAAATCTAACAAAGAGTATTCAAAAGTTTTTTGAAAGCATAGGTGCTAAGCCACCAGTATATAAAAATCATATATATCCAATAGTGAAAGATGTGATTTTAGAACCTGGTGAAAGAATAGATGTCAATATGCCTCTTGTTAAATTGTCAAAATTTTATAATGAGGTAAATCCATCTTCATATCCAATTTATGATGGTGATGAATTTTTAGGACTTCTGTCTGTTGATGATATTGCTATATGGCTTATGCAGAAGTTAGAAAAAAGTGAAAAAATTGATTCGGAAACACTTATAAAGGATGTATTGAAAATTCGTGAAGATAAGTTTGATGTTACAGATATGTTTGAAGATGGAAAAGCAATAATGATAAAATCAAAACTTAGAGGTTTCCCGGTATATGAAGATAATAAATATATAGGATATGTTACAAGACGTTGCTTTCTTGAAGCACCTAAACATAATGTTATTTTAGTAGATCATAATGAGGCATCACAAAGTATAAAAGGACTTGAAACTGCAAATATTGTTGAGATTATAGACCATCATAGACTTGGAGCACTTAAAACTATACTTCCTATATATATGGATATAGAACCACTTGGAAGTACTTGTACGATAGTATATCAACAATTTTTGAAGCATAACATTAAACCAAATGAAACAGTTGCTAAAGTATTGCTTGCTGGACTTATTTCCGATACAGTTATATTAAAAAGTCCAACTACAACAAAAACAGATGTAGATACTGCAAATGATTTAACTAAACTTGCAAAAGTTAATTTAAATGAATTTGCAGAAAAGATGTTTAGTAGCATGGGAGGATTAACTTCTGATGTTGCAAATGAAAAGATAGAGGCGGACTTTAAGATTTATGCTGAAAATGGTGTGAGTGTAGGTATAGGTCAGTGTGAGGTTGTAACTTTGAGAGATCTTGATAACTATAAAGAAGCATATCTTAAGACACTTGATGAAGTGAGACTAAAGAATTCACTTAATTGGGCAATGCTTATGATTACAGATGTTATAAAAGAAACAAGTGTGCTTCTCACAACTGATTTTAAACTAAATAAAAATATTCAGTATAAAAAATTAGAAGATAATATATATGATATGCCAGGAGTTTTGAGTAGAAAAAAACAATTATTACCAGACATATTATCAATTATTAATCAGTAAAAAAGGTTTGGAGTATAAGTGTATATTGCAAAATTAATGCATCATATGTGGGAAGAAGAACCCATATCAGGTATAGCAAAAGGAAAAAATGGTACTTTTGCTATATTTTTTTATGGCTGCAATATGAAATGTGTATATTGTCAAAATAGTAAGATTTCACATGTAAAAATAGATGAAATAAAAACAAAAGTAATAGACAAACAATATGAATCAAAAAAAATTTTATGGTCGGAAGAAGAATTAAGTGATGAGATTATTAAAGCAGAATCTTTAAATGCTGCGACTATAAGTTTCATAACTGGCGTTTTATATGTGGATGAAATTGTATCAACCATAAAACTTGCAAAAGAGAAAGGATTAAAAATACCTATTGTATATAATAGTAGTGCTTACGAACCAGTTTCTCAAATAAAAAAACTTGAAGGACTAATTGATATTTATCTTCCAGATTTTAAATATTTTGAAAATGAATTGGGCAATAAATATAGTAAGGTAAATAATTATCCTGAAGTTGCAAAAAAATGTATAGATGAGATGTATAGGCAGGTAAAACAAAATTTAATTGTTAGGCACTTAGTACTCCCAGGAAATACTGAAAACTCAAAAAAGATTATTAAATATTTGTATGATACTTATGGAGATAATATTTATATTAGCATAATGAGTCAATATACTCCGATGATTAAAAATGATGAGATATCGTGTTATAAAGAACTTAATAGAAAGGTAACTAAAAGAGAATATGAAAAAGTTATAAATTTTGCTATGTCGCTTGGAATTAAAAATGCTTACATACAAGAAGGTGATGTAGCACTTGAAAGTTTTATCCCAGAATTTAGTTAATATCTACTATAATGAGGTTAAATATCGTATTTAGATAGAAAATATTTGACTTGATAGGTTATATATAGTATAATTAAATAAATGTTGAGATTAAAACTCAATAAAAATTAGGGAAAATGTATTTCCCTATAGGAGGGTATATGAAAAAAATATTAAGTGTAGTAATGTTTTTATTACTTATCATATCTGTAGTTGCTTGTGGTAGCAACAACCAAACTGTAACAAAAAGTGAAGAGAAAAGTAAGCCTACCATCAATATAGAAGGTGTTGATAGTGCACTTCTTGAAGCAGCAAAAGCAGAAGGAGAACTTGTAGTATATGGTTCTTGTGAAGAAGAATATCTTGCTGCAGCTTGTCAACATTTTGAAGAATTAACAGGAATCAAGACAAGATTTCAAAGATTGTCAACTGGTGAAGTTCAAGCTAAGATAGAAGAAGAAAAAGGTAATCCATCTGCAGATGTTTGGTTTGGTGGAACAACTGATCCTTACAATGTGTTGGCATCTGAAGGGTTGCTTTCACCATATCAAGCAAAAAACGCAAGTCATCTTATTGATTCTCAATTTAAAGATAAAGATGGTAATTGGTATGGTATATATGAGGGAATACTTGGTTTCATGGTAAATACTGATGAATTAAAGAGACTTAATTTAGAAGCTCCAAAGGATTGGAATGATTTACTTGACCCTAAGTATAAAGGACTCATTTGGTTATCAAATTATAATACAGCAGGAACTGCAAAA
>CADCOW010000077.1 GCA_902803205.1 uncultured Eubacteriales bacterium
TCCAAGTTTAAGAAAAAATATGGATATATAAATGGCACACTTTTATCATATGACAATATATTCGCATCAAATTTCATTATAAAAGCATTTACATATACAAGCCCTGCATAAGTTAGTGGAAAGGAAGTTGCTACTATAGGGTAATACCATTTTAGTTTCCCGTGCTCACAAAAAAGTATATAATCAAATGCAAACATTAATGGCAAAATAATATGTAATGTTATGCTTCCGACTACAAAATTTGATTTAATATCTCTTGTAAATGAAAGTACAAAATTATATATTATAAATGTTAGTAAAATATTAAGTAATGCTGTGAATTTTAATGTTGAAAATGTTTTAACAAAACCATCTTCTGTTTTTTTTGCTGTGTCAATGAGTTCTATTAGCATAACTATAATGCATAAATAATTGCTTAAATTAGTAAAATGGATGTAAAAATCCCACCTAAAACTCATCTCAAAAAGTCCAAAACTCGCCATCACTGCAATTATTGATATCCCAATGTAAATTGACTTAAATATAAGTTGTATAGTTCTATCTTTAATCATTTTAATTCTCTAAATAATCAAACAAATTTATTGTTCCTGATTCTTCTCTTATATCAAGGTCTGGGACATAATCTACCATTTTTGTAATACCACTTAACTTATCTACATAAAAATATACACAAGAACCTGTGTAGCTTTTAAATATAACTTGATACTCTGCATCAGTTTCTTCTCCCATCTCTACAGACATAATTGATGGATTATCTTTTGCTATACTCCAATCATATGTTATATGACAATAATTATTTACACCTTTATATGCCATTTCTTTCGTTATACCATTTTCAAACTCACTTTTTGTCAAACCTACTGATGAAGCCTCACTATCTACATTATTTTGTGATAAAATACAACCTTCAAGCACACACAACAATAATAAAAATACAACAATTACACTAACTAACTTTTTCATACACTATTATCCTTCTATATTTATATGTTAACTCAGTATTTTGTAACAGATGAATTACCTCTGTTTGGTAACTTTTTGACATTTGCATTTACTGCTTTAAAACTCTAAAAGATTATCTTTTTTTCTCTATTCCCAGCTATAATAATTATAATATCAGTACTTAAAAAATTTCTTACTTCACCACCTATAAACCAAATAATTGCTTCTCTTGACTGTTTAGCATATAATGGAGTTGCCTTAGCATTTATATTATAAAATAACCGGGCATAGTATTCTTTTTCATATTTTAAAAATTCAGCATCTATTTCATTCTGTAAAGGTTTAATATATATATTTTCTACTCTTATTCTCTTCTAAATATATACCAATAACTATAGGTGGCACAAAATGGTTGGTTTTCAAACTGCTAATGAAACTATTGACTTTTTCTTGTTCCCACACAAAAGGTCTCTGAAATTCTGGTAACACTATATCTTCTTTTCAGCAATAACCGCACTCAATATCTCAATGAATACTCTCCATAATATTTTGTAAATATACTTTTCATATTGTTTCAATTTTTATAATTCTTTAATACTACACAAAATAGTTATTTTTTTAATAATTTATTCTTACATCACTTAAATACTACTTTTCCATTCACTATCTTAACTCCTTCTTTTCTAAGTAATCTTTCTTGTGCTCCTTTCCCTCCAAATGCAAAACTACCAGAACATTCCCCCTTGCTATTTATAACCCTATGGCAAGGAATGTTTTTATGATCCGGATTCTTATGTAAAGCATTGCCCACTGCTCTCGCAGCACCCGGATATCCTATTTTAATTGCAATACCTTTATAAGTATCAACTTTTCCAATTGGAATCCTTTTTACTTCTAAGTATACTTTTTCTTCAAACTTTGTCATTATTTATTAATCTTTGACCATAATTTTTTTGTTTTCTCTGCAATATCAGCAAGTGTCTTTTCTTCATCAAGCATAGTTAGTTTTCTATCTTTCATAAGCACTTTCCCATTACCTATTGTTGTGACAACAGAGCGACCGCACATACCAAACAAAATGTTTCCATTAATATTAGTTTCATCCATAGGAGTATGTGGATAATAATCAGTAACTATTACATCTGCAGCATAACCCTCTTTTAGTTTTCCAAGCGGTATATCAAAATAACGATTAGCCATCTTTGCATTGTTTTCAAAAAGCATTTGTGGTACTTCTGCCCACGCTGCAGTTCCAGTACACAAATGATGTTTATGCAAAATATTTGCAACCTTATATGATTCTATCATATCATGGGTGTAGCCATCAGTTCCAAGTCCTGTAAGTATTCCTTTATGAACCATTTCCATAGTAGGAGGACAGCCACAGGCATTACCCATATTACTCTCTGGATTATGTACAACCATTGTATCAGTTTCTTTTATTCTATCCATCTCATGATTATTTACATATATACAATGTGCAAGAAGTGATTTAGGTCCAAGTATATCAAAATCATCAAGTCTATCTACAATTCTCTTGCCATGTTTTTTCAAACAATCATGTAAATCTTCTATACCTTCAGCAACGTGTATATGAAATCCAACTTCTTTTGGAGTTTCAGTTCTTGCAAACTCAAAAGTTTCATCAGAAATTGTAAATTGAGCATGCATACCACACATTGCTTTTATAAAATCATCATTATTTTTAAGTGTCTTTTTAATAAAACGAGAATTTTCAATCACAGATTTTTTTGATTTTTCCTTGCCATCTCTATCAGATATTTCATAACAAAGAACAGAACGAACTCCGATTTCTCGTGCGGCTTCTTCTATAGCATCAAGCGAACCATCTATCTCACCAAACGAAGCATGATGGTCAAATGTAGTAGTGCAACCATTTTTTACAGA
>CADCOW010000078.1 GCA_902803205.1 uncultured Eubacteriales bacterium
AGAAAAGTTGATGGTATAGCCTATCAAAGATTTTCTAAAAGAAATAAAAAAAGTTTATGGACAGAGTTAAATATAGCAAGAGTAAAGAGACTTGAAAAATTGGGGCTTATGACTGATGCTGGTAGAAGCGCCTTGCCAGATAATATAGATAAAGAGTTTATAATAGATAAATATGTTAAGAAGAAACTTATAGAAAATAAATGCTTAAAGACATTTTTATCCTTCCCTGAACTTTATCAAAGGATAAGGATATATAATATTAATTTTTATAAGAAAAGAGATAAAGATGCATATAAGAAATCACTTGACCATTTTATAAAAGAAACCAAAAGTGGAAAAATGTATGGTCAGTGGGATGACTATGGAAGACTTAAATAAAAAATGCTACTTAAGATGTATTTTAGAGTAGCATTTTTTATTTATTTTATTTGTTTTTTGACTGTTTATTTACAAATTTTTGTATTGCTTTAAAAGTTTCTTCTGACAAATCGTGTTCAACCTTACAGGCATCAATAAGTGCCTGTTTTTCTTTTACTCCAAGCGATATGAAAAGTTTTGAAAGAGTTTTATGTCTGGTCCATGTATCCTCTGCAAGTTTTTTCCCTGTTTCAGTAAAAAGTATCATACCATTGTCATCCATAGAAATGTATCCACTTTCTCTTAATTTTTTTGTAGCATAGGTTACACTTGGTTTTGATACTCCCATAAGTTTTGCAACATCAACTGAACGAACATAATTTTGTTTCTCTTTAACTCTAAGTATTGCTTCCAGATAATCTTCTGCAGATTCTCTTGGTTCCATAATGATAGTGCCTCCTTTTATATATTTCCCTTGTCCTTTAGGGAAATGCAAAATATTAAATTATAAATTTTTTATGGTTAGATAGTTTAACCATTGTTTTATTATTTTACAAGAATTAAAAAAATAAAAGATTTGACAAATCAAAAAAAATATTATAGTATATGAAAGTTAGTTATTACTAACTAATATTATACATATAAAATAATAATAAATCAATACTAATTTTAGGGGAGTTTGAGATGAATATATCAACAATTATAGTTCTATCAGTGATATTTATAGCAGTTGCATTTGCAATTAGAAATATTATAAAAAATGGTGATACTTGTAGCTGTGGATGTAAGTGCTGTGGCAAGTGTGAAAATTGTAAGAATAAAATAAAACTTGATAGTAAAGTTGTAACTACAAATATGTAAATATGATATATATTGAAAGGAAAGAAATATGTTACCTCTTACATTTGTAAAATCTGGAGATTTTGTAAAGATACTAAAAGTGAGTGGCAAAGATGATGCCAAGAAACATTTGAATGATTTGGGCTTCGTTGAAGGAACTGTGTGTGCAGTTATATCTTCTCATAGTGGTGATGTGATACTCAATGTAAAAGATAGTAGGCTCGCAGTTACAAGGGAAATGGCTGATAGAATAATGATAGATATAGTAGATAAAAAAGATTATTCAAAATCATTAAATGGGATATCAAAGTAAAGGAGGTTTTATGAAAACACTTAGAGAAGTAGAAGTTGGCAAGACAGCAAAAGTTAGTAAAATTAATGGAGAAGGAAAAGTAAAAAGAAGAATAATGGATATGGGCATAACTAAAGGTACAGAAATATATGTGAGAAAAGTTGCACCACTTGGTGACCCTATAGAAGTGACTGTTAGAGGTTATGAATTATCTCTTAGGAAAGCTGATGCAGATATAATAGAAATAGAATAGGAGGAAATATGGAATTAAAAATTGCTCTTGCAGGTAATCCGAACTGCGGAAAGACAACATTATTTAATGCACTTACAGGCTCTACACAGTATGTAGGAAACTGGCCAGGTGTAACTGTTGAAAAGAAAGAAGGAAAATTAAAAGGACATAAGGATATAATTATTCAAGATTTACCTGGTATATATTCACTTTCACCATATAGTATGGAAGAAGTTGTATCAAGAAATTATTTGGTAAACGAGAAACCGGATGCTATTTTAAATATAGTTGATGGTTCAAATATTGAAAGAAATCTTTATCTTACAACTCAAATTCTTGAGATTGGTATACCAACAGTTGTGGCTATAAATATGATGGATGTAGTTGAAAAGAATGGAGATAAGATAGATGTAGAGAGACTTGAAAAAGAACTTGGTTGTAAAGTTGTGACTATGTCTGCACTTACTGAAAAAGGAGTGTTTGAGGCTGCAGATGCTTGTATAGAAAAAGCAAAAGAAAAATTTGAAGAGTGTCCTCATGTATTTACTGGTTCAGTAGAACATGCACTTGCTCATATAGAAGAGTCAATCCAAAATGATGTGGACAAGAAAAATATAAGATGGTTTGCAATCAAAATATTTGAAAGAGATAAAGATGCTTATAAGAGTGTGAAAATTTCTGCAGAAGATTTAAAGCATATTGAAGGACATATTAAAGATTGTGAAAAAGAAATGGATGATGATGCAGAGAGTATCATTACTAATCAAAGATATGAATTTATACAGAATTTAGTTAGTAAGGCAGTAGTTAAGAAAAAAGGAAAAGATGAATTAACAACTTCTGATAAGATAGATAAAGTTTTAACAAATAGAATTTTAGCACTCCCAATATTTGCAGTTATTATGTTTTTGGTTTATTACATCGCTATGGGACCTCTCGGTACATTTTTAACTGACTGGACTAATGATGTGCTTTTCGGAGAAATAATACCACCAGCAGTTGAAGGTTTCCTTACAAATATAGGCACAGCAGAATGGGTTAAGAGTCTTGTTCTCGATGGTATCATTGACGGTGTAGGTACAGTTCTTGGTTTCGTGCCACAGATAGCAATTCTTTTTGTCCTTTTATCTATACTTGAAGATAGTGGTTATATGGCGAGAGTCGCATTTATATTTGATAGAATATTTAGAAGATTTGGACTTTCTGGTAAATCATTTATACCTATGGTAGTTGGCACTGGTTGCGGAGTACCCGCTATTATGGCTACAAGAACTATAGAAGAAGAAAAAGATAGAAGAATGACTATACTTCTTGCTACATTTATACCTTGTGCTGCTAAGATGGAAATAGTTCTTCTTATGACAAATGCATTTTTTGGTGGCAATGCACTTATAGCAACTTCTATGTATTTCATAGGTATAGCAATAGTAATAGTATTTGGAATTATATTAAAGAAAATGAAATATTTTTCAGGCGACCCTGCACCATTTGTTATGGAATTACCTGCATACCACTTCCCATCAATTAAAGGATTATTTATACATGTATGGGAGAGAGTAAAAGGATTTATGATAAAAGCTGGAACTATAATTTTTACAGTGTGTGTAATTTTGTGGTTCCTTATGAGTTTCAACTTTAGGTTTGAACTTGTGGAACTTGAAGAAAGTATACTTAAAGTAATTGGAGATGTTATCGCACCTATATTTGCTCCACTTGGATTTGGTAATTGGCAAGGTGCAGTGGCTACTGTGTCAGCAGAACTTGCAAAAGAACAAGCGACAGCAACTCTTGGAATGCTCGCAAAAGCTGCAAGTGAAGAAGAAGAAGATATTATAATTGCTATACAAAATTTATTTGGTGCAGCAGAAAATCCAATAAAAGCTATGTGGACTGGACTTAGTTTTATGTTATTCAATATATTCAATGCTCCATGTCTTGTTGCAATAGTCACAGCATTTAAAGAACAAGGCGAAGCAAAATGGGGTTGGTTCACATTTATATTCCAGATGTTAGTAGGATACTTCATCGCTATGTGTACATACAATATAGGAATGTTTGCGACTCAAGGTGTATTTAATATAGCAACTTGTATTTCTTTTGCAGTAGTGTTAGTAGTGCTTATATTATTATTTAAACCTGTAAAAAAGAATTAGAATATAATATTGCTGATAGGGATGATATTTATCATATGATATACTTACATACAATAAGAATTATTACTAAAAAGTGAGCACTGAAAAACTTGTTTTTCAAAAGTGCTAAATAAAATAGGTTCTCCTTAATCTAAAATAAATGGAACAGGGCTTCCCACAAAGTCCTGTTTTTTGTTTTATAAAAGCAAATAATTATAGCACAAATAATTTATTGTAAAACGAATTTTGCTGTGATATAATTGTATGAAAATAAAGGAAACTTTAAAAAGTGAGTACTCAAAAAAGTAGATTTTAAATTTTTTTTCGAGAAACTCTTATGATAATATATGATTAAATAAGGGGTACTTAAAAAAGCTTAAAATGGAAAATGACATATTTGAAAAAATAGTGAATAAATATTCTGCTATAGAATTAGCGGAAAAGTATCAAAGTATAATGTGGAGTGGTTATTATGGACAGAAGAAGAAAAATGCAAGAAGCTACTCGGCAGTGTTAGATTGCAATGAAAAAGGGTTAAGACTTCATATAGATGATTTTTATGATATTAGTGATAATTTTGCAACAGTTTTATTATATTATTTTGAAGAATATGATAAAGAAACAAAAACTATTATTTGTAAAAGTGTAGCTAATATAGATAGTTTTTTTATTCAATTCAATTATGTGAAAAATGCATATAAGATAAATATTAGTTACGACATATCAGTAAAATATTTAGCTAATTTTTTATTGAAAGATTATATAATAGATGAAGAATATCGTTATGTATATAAAAAAGTTAATTATTTTAAAAATGACATAAAAATAACAAAATTAAGTAATAGGGTTTATTATCAATTAAAAAAAATTATTTTAGAAGAAGATGAGAAAGAAAAAAAAGAAATTGTGCAAAAATTGATTAATATGGAGGAACCTAATGATTTTGTAAACATATATGAAAATGACAATAAAGTCAATAATATACATGAAGAATCAATTAAAGCTGGACTTATAAGAAGTTTATATGAGTTGGGAAAGGTTGATATACAGTTTATATCAAAAATTACTGGAAGAAAAATGAAAGAAGTAATACTTGAGTTAAAAGGTCAAATATACCAAAACCCTGAAAAATGGAATTATAATTTTTATGATGGATATGAAATAGCTGATGAGTATTTATCTGGTAATTTAATGAAAAAATTAACAATTGCTAATAATATAGATAAAGATTTTAAAGGCTATTTTAAAGAAAATATAAAAGTACTTTCTAAACTTATAGAAGAAAAAGGAACAGTCACTGATTTTTATGTATCACTTGGAGCACCATTTATACCGCTTAGAATTTTAGAAGATTTTTATTTTAAAAAGATTTTTTATAAATATGATTTTGATGATGAGAATATATTCTATAAAAGATATAATCAAAAAGGTATAAATAGGTATATTGAACATAAGATGTATTATAGAATGTATTGCCCTACAAAATCTATAACAAGATATGGATTTTCTAAATTTGATTACAAACATAGGAAAAGTAATAAAAAGTCTTATAGAGATATCTCTCCTGTTGATATGTTTGAAAATCTCATAAACAATAAACTTAATTATGCAAAATATGATGATTTTGATTTGAATAAAACTGTAATAGATGATGAGATGACTATTGTAGTTCGTGAAAAGGAAGAAAATCTTCAAAATGATTTTAAAAAATTTATAAAAGATTATAATGTATACTATGAAGAATTGAAAAAAATTTACAATGAAAAATTTGCTTATTATAAAAAAAGAAGTTATGATGGTCATTTTTTAGATTTTTCTGGCAAAAATAATGATTTTGAATTATATGATTATCAAAAAAATGCAGTTGCAAGAATCATAATGTCTAAAAATACACTATTGTCTCATCAGGTTGGGAGTGGTAAAACATATATAATGATAGCTGCTGGTATGGAACTTAGAAGGATGGGGCTTTCAAAAAAGAATTTATATATAGTCCCAAATAATATATTATCACAGTGGAAAGAGATGTATAGTTATGCTTATCCAAAAGCAGATATATTTTATATAGATAATAAACAATTTACTAAAATAAAAAGGAAGGGTATTTTACAAAGAATAAAAGATGAAGATCACGATGCTATAATTATGGCTTATAGCTCTTTTGATTCGATATATTCTAAATCATTGCTAGAAGATAGTAAAATTGATAAAAATGAAATATATTTTGAAGATTTAGGTATAAATACTTTATTTGTAGATGAAGCACATAATTATAAAAATGTTACAATTGATACGAATTTAAAAAATACACTCGGCATAAATCTTACAGGTTCTAAAAAGTGTAATGAAATGATGTCAAAATGTCTATATGTTCAAAGTGAAAATAATGGAAGAGGAGTTGTATTTGCAACAGGGACACCTATAACTAATTCAATATCAGATTTATATAATGTTCAAAAATATTTACAAAATGATGAGTTAAAAAAAATAGAACTTGATAGTTTTGATTCATGGAGAGGGATGTTTGCTAGTGTTAAGTCGAATTTTGAAGTTGATGTTGATACTGAGAAATATAGACTTGCAAATCGCTTTAGTGAATTTCATAATGTAATTGAATTAAATGATATATTGGCACAAGTTATTGATTACCACGAAATTGATGCAAATAATAAGACGATACCAAAGTATGATGGATATATAGATGTGTCAATAGATAAAACTGAAGAATTAAACAATTACTTATTAAAAATTTCAGAAAGAGTTGATAGAGTTAGAAGAAATGAAGTCAGTAGAGAAGAAGACAATATGCTAAAAATTACTGTTGATGGAAGAAAAGCAGCTCTTGATATAAGAATAGTTGATAATACTATAAAAGAATATGAAAGCGGAAAAGTAAATAAATGTGTAGAAAAAGTTGTTAATATATATAGAGAGTATAATGAAAAATTATCTACACAAGTGATTTTTTGTGATTTATCTATTTCTAATGACCATAGAGCATTTAAAAATGATGTTGAGAAGCCATTTTCAGTATATGATGAATTGAAAGAAAAACTTGTAAAAGAAGGAATACCTAATGAAGAAATAGTATTTATTCATGATGCAAATACTGATAAAGAAAAACAAAAAATTTATGATGATTTTAATATAGGTAAAATTCGTGTACTTATAGGTTCTACTTTTAAACTTGGTATGGGTGTGAATATACAGAGAAAACTTATAGCCTTACACCATTTAGATGTTCCTTGGAGACCATCTGATATGACACAAAGAGAAGGAAGAATACTTAGAGAAGGTAATGAAAATGAAAAAGTTTTTATATTCAGGTATATTACAAAAGAAACTTTTGATGCTTATTCTTGGCAAATTTTAGAAACTAAACAAAAATTTATTACTCAAATATTATCTAGTCAAATAAATGTAAGAAATATAGCTGAAGTAGATAATACAGTACTTGATTATGCAGAAGCAAAAGCACTCGCTTGTGGTAATCCACTTATAAAAGAAAAATTTGAGTTGACTAATACACTTAATAAACTTCAGTTGCTTGAAAAAACATTTATAAATAATAAGGAAATGCAAAAAATAGAGTTAAAAAATTTACCTGAAAAAATAGAGCTTAATAAAAAATTGATTGAAGAAGTGAAGAATGATATTGATTTGAGAAATAAAGAAAGAGAGAAAAGTATAAGAATTAGTAAAGCAGAAAAAGAGAAAATTACTGATGAGATATATGCTGGGTTATCTAATAATTTATTGAACAGTGCTGAAAAAGATATTATAAATTATAAGTGTTTTGTATTAGCATCTCCAAAGCACAGTGTGTCAACAGAGTTTATAGTTGATATAAAAGGTGCAGGGAAATATAGTGTGCGACTTGGAAATGATAAAAGTAAATTTTTAGATAAAATTGATAGAGTTATTAATGATTTAGATGATAGATTGAAAGATTTAATTAATACAAAAGAAAAGTTAGAAAAAGATAAAATATTTCTTGAAAAAAATATTGATAATATGTTTGACAAATACGATGAAATTGAAAATACAAAAAATGCAATAAGAAAGATAGATGAAAAATTGAATAATGCCAAATGATTTATAATGTTAATAATGTGTTAAAAAGTTGTTAGCAAAAATCTTATTATTAACTTGTTTTTTTTTTTTTATTTATTATAATAAGTATTAAGAATTTATTAATTTTTTTAGGAGGTTATAATGAAAAGAATTGGTTTTTTATTAACACTAATCTTTGTTATAGTATATAGCATAAATTCGTTTGCATATAACTACAATAACAAGGATTGGCCACGAGTAGTACATTGGAGCAATAATTATCCTACTCCATCAGGTCCACCAGTAAATTATAATAATCAGTATTATTCAGATTATTATACACAAGATTATTTTACTCCAAATTATACAAATTGGTCTGGTTGTAGAAGTATGACTATACCTGCTCCACAGGTTGTATATGATAACAATGGTATAATTCCTATTGGCAATTTTATTGAAAGAGCAGGAAATGTTTATTTTAGTTATTTAGATGGTGTATTTGCAAGAAACACTTGGCTTAATACGAAAGGTAAATGGTATTATTTTGATATGTCATCAGTAATGATGAAAGGTTTTGTCAAAATAAATGGTTTGGTATATTATTTTAATAGTGATGGAAGTATGGCTACTGGAACAACTACAATCAATGGTCAAACACATTATTTTGATGCATCTGGTGCTATGGTATTTTAATATAGAGATATTAAGCATTACATAATAGTGTACATATAATTGAGCAGTGTTTGTAACATAGTGTTATGTTACAAACACTGCTTTTTTATTGTATTTTTGTAAAAAGGAAATAAACTTTAAATATTCTTAATACAGTGTTGACTCTATCAAGATGCCAAAAATATTTGATTAAGTTTTCAAAAAGTGTTATAATTTAATGGTTAGAAGTACACTGATTCTAAAGAGATTTCTAAAGAAAAAGGTACAAATGGTTTTAGTGTTTGTTACCTTTTTGGTAACTTTTTTTATTTTAAGGAGGAATTTAAAATGTATAACAAAGAATCATTGAAAGCAGAAGAGTTTATCAGTGATGAAGAAATTAAAGAAACACTGAAATATGCAGATGAGAACAAGGACAATTTGGCTCTTGTATCAGAAATCATTGAAAAAGCAAAATTAAGAAAAGGTTTGTCACATAGGGAAGCGAGTGTTCTTCTTGCTTGTGATGACAAAGAAAAAGAAAAAGAGATGTTTGACTTGGCTGAACAAATTAAAAAAGATTTTTATGGTAATCGTATAGTTATGTTTGCACCACTTTATCTTTCAAATTACTGTGTTAATGGATGTCTATATTGTCCATATCATTTGAAAAATAAAAATATACCAAGAAAAAAATTAACTCAAGAAGAAATTGAAAAAGAAGTAATAGCGCTTCAAGATATGGGACATAAAAGACTTGCTATAGAGTCTGGAGAAGACCCAGTAAATAACCCTATAGAATATATACTTGAAAGTATAAAAACAATTTATTCTATCAAACATAAAAATGGTGCTATTCGCCGTGTGAATGTCAATATAGCAGCAACAACTGTTGAAAATTATAAAAAACTCAAAGAAGTTGGTATTGGAACATATATATTATTTCAAGAAACTTATGATAAAAAAGCATATGAATATTTACATCCAACTGGACCAAAACATGATTACTGTTATCATACAGAAGCAATGGACCGAGCTATGGAAGGCGGGATAGATGATGTTGGTATAGGAGTTCTATTTGGACTTGATAAATATAGATATGAATTTGCAGGACTTCTTATGCATGCAGAACATTTAGAGGCTGTGCATGGTGTGGGACCACACACTATATCTGTTCCTCGTGTAAAACCTGCAGATGATATAGACCCAAATGATTTTGATAATTCACTTAGTGATGATATGTTTTGTAAAATAGCTGCACTTATAAGAATTGCTGTGCCATATACAGGTATGATTATATCTACAAGAGAGACTCCTGCTGTTCGTGAGAAAATTATAAGACTTGGAGTAAGTCAAATAAGTGGTGGTTCAAGAACTTCAGTTGGTGGATATGCTGAAAAAGATAGACCACATGATACAGAACAATTTGATGTTTCAGACAATAGAACTTTAGATGAAGTTGTTAATTGGCTTATGACTGCAGGATATATACCATCATTCTGCACTGCTTGTTATAGACAGGGAAGAACTGGAGATAGATTTATGTCTCTTTGCAAATCAGGTCAAATACAGAATTGTTGTCATCCAAATGCACTTATGACCCTTAAAGAATATTTGATAGATTATGCAAGTGAAGAAACAAGAAAAATAGGAGAAGAACTTATAGATAGAGAAATTGAAAACATAGGGAAACCAGAACTTAGACCTAAAGTTAGAGAGGAACTTCTAAAAATTGAAAAAGGTACAAGAGATTTATATTTTTAGTTTAAAGGATTACTTAAAACAAATGAAAATACCTTAAATTTATGATTTATAGTTGATTATGACGGAGCATTTTGCTCCGTTTTAACAAATTTTATTGCAAAAATTGAATAATATTTCTATAATGTAAAGAGAAATATACCTATGAAAATATAATAGTATTGGAGGCTAACTATGGATTGCCAAGAGAAAAAAAACAAGTTTTTTTCAGTTGTAAAAAAAATTAATTTGCATAAGGAAACTATGAATTTAATTAGAGGGTGGTTTGTTTTATTGCTGATTTGGGCATTTGGTACTAAAATATTTAAATACTTGATGATTGCAAATGATGTCATTAAGGATGTAGGAGATTATTTTATTAATGCTATGCGAGGATTTTTATTGGCTATGTTAGTTTTAATACCTTGCTTACAAATTATTCAAATACATTGTATAGATAAATCCGATAAAAATAGTAAAAATGGTAAAAAAGATATTGTAGTCATTTGTTTGGTTTTGATAATCATATCTAGTGTAATAATGGGGTTAAATGCAAAAGATGTTTTATCATTTATAGTGATTACTTTTGTTTTCTGTATATTGAATTTTTTGGCACAAATTACTTTTGGCAAAGAAGTGTGGAAAGAGACTGGTGGCTTATGGATATTTATAATTATGCTAATAGTGAATTCATTTATAGCTTTGATGATTTTATACCTTGCATATAACCCAATAAAATTACTAATTTTTATTTTATTAAATTTATTGATATTATTCTTATTCAATAGATGGAATAAAAAGCATAATAAAGTGCAACCAGTAAATGCTCCAATTGTATTGACACTAATAATAACTATTAATATATTGCTTATGGTATTACTTTTTGTGATAGGTTGTTTAGATGATTTATGTTTTAATTACATGAAAAAAATTAAAAATGTCATAAATATGTATTTTTTATATTCATTGTATATTATAGGTTCATATTATTTTTTATCAAATTTTATGATTAAAGAATACTTTGACTATTGCAATAGCTATATTAGTAATAAGATTTATCCATTTCAAGCTATGAATAATTTATTTAATTATATAGTTTTGTTTTTATTGGTGATCATATTAAATCTATTTAAAATTGGAATGATTGAGCATATTCAGGTTTTTGCAAATATTAAGGAATTTATAATGAACAACATAGATAAATTTGAAAGTTTTAAATATGCTTTTGTTGAAGCAATACAAATAGTATTGATATGTATGACATATATTGCACTTCGTAAAGAGTATAACAATGGTTTGGAAAATAAAAATAGGAAATGAAGACTATTTGATTTTTAACTAATAATATAAAAAAATATATGAGGTGAAACAAACAGTGGAAAGAATAGAGCCAATGAATAAAATAGTTGTTGGTTTTTAAGCAAATTTATTGGAAATGTAGATGATTATGAGGATGAACTTAAAGAGTTGGAGAGAGCACTTTAATGATTATCGTAGCAGACACAACACCAATATTATATTTAATTAAAATACGAGAAGTAGATATTTTACAATTGCTATTTGATAAAGTATGTATACCAAAAGAAGTTTACAATGAACTTACAAAGGATAAGAATTACATTGATGAGATTAACATATTAAACAATACTCCTTTTATTAACATATATGAAGTTAATGATAGAAAGAAAGTTGACAATTATATGAAAATAGTAGGTATACATAAGGGTGAAGCAGAAGCTATAGCATTATGCAAGCAACTTGGGTCAGAGTTAATCCTTATAGAAGATGGGATAGGTATAAAATTAGCAAAAGAAGAAAAAGCATAGTTGTTAGATAGCAGCCGAAAGGCTGTTATTTTTTGCAATAACACATAATCACTTATTTTTATATTCACATTAGTTTTAACAAATCTTATTGCGAAAATTGAATAATATTTGTATAATGTAAAGAGAAATATACCTATAAAAATATAATAGTATTGGGGTCGCATATGAAAGGTTTTTTAAGAAATGTATCAATGCTAATGTTTGTAGTGCTGTTTTTTGCAAATGCAGTCAGCACAGAGGCTATAAATGATACATTACAAATAAGTGTTGCGACAAATAGCAATATTGCTAAAAGATTAAATGACCTAGCAAATATGGAAATCACTAAACCAGACTTATGGTATAGAACGAAGTCAGGCCTCTGGTATTATTTTGAAAATAATTGGAGCACAACGAGAACAGGTTGGTTTGTTGACCCAAGAGATGGACAAACATATTATTTAAAACCTGAAAATGGAATTATGGCAGTTGGTTGGAAAAAGATAGGTGATAATGAATATTATTTTTATGATAATAAAGAAGCAGAGAATTGCTGGATTGAATTAGGTGGTGGCTTTTATGAAAAAAGTTTAAATGGTAAGCCTGTTATGAATCTATGTTTAGAGGTTGTATGACTCCTGATGGAAAGATGGTTGATATAGATGGAAAACTAATTAAGTAAGAGAGGTATTTATGGAACTTTACGGCATTGCAAAGGAGCAAATTTTTTTATTTAACAATGGAGAAGATTATAAGTCTTATAATATTTTTGGTGCACATCCATACAATTATGAAGGAAAAGATGGTTATAGATTTTTAGTTTATGCTCCAAATGCTGTAAAAGTTTTTGTTGTTGGAGATTTTAATGAATGGAAAAAATCTGAAGTTGGAGAAATGCAAAAAATTGATGATACAGGATGCTTTATTTGTTTTATAGAAGGATTAAAAGAAAATGATTTATATAAATATTTGATAACTACAAAAGAGTATAGAGATATATATAAGGCTGACCCTTATGCATTTTTTGCAGAAGTAAGACCTGCTACAGCATCAAGACTGTATGACATAGAAGGATTTAAGTGGACTGATAAAAAGTTTATAGAAGAAAGAAATAAAGATTTACATTTTTATAAACCAAAAAATATTTATGAGATGCATTTTGGTTCTTTTATGCAACATAATACAGGAATTTGGAGAAACAAACCTGATGATGTGCCTATAGAAGATTTTTTTACTTACAAAGAATATGCAAAAGAATTAGTTAATTATATAAAAGAAATGGGTTACACTCATATAGAAATTATGCCTCTCAACGAACATCCTTATGATGGTTCTTGGGGATATCAGGCGACAGGATATTTTGCTATTACATCAAGATATGGAACACCAAAAGACTTTATGTATTTTGTAAATGAATGTCACAAGAATAATATTTCTGTGATACTTGATTGGGTGCCAGGGCATTTTTGTATGGATGAGCACGGGTTAAGATATTTTGATGGCGATAGAGTGTATGATGGGAAAGAACATAAGCACTGGGGAACAATGACATTTAACTATTGTAAAAAAGAAGTGCTTTCATTTTTAAATTCATCTGCAATTTTTTTACTTGATAAATATCATATAGATGGAATACGTTTTGATGGTGTGTCAAGTATGCTGTATCTAAATTATGGTGTAGATAATCCTTCTGAAAAAGTTTTTAATAAATATGGAGATGAGGGAAACCTTGAAGCAATATCATTTATTCAAAATTTAAATAAATTAATTTGTGAAAAGTACAAAGGCGTTATAACTATAGCAGAAGAATCAACTGCTTGGCCAAATGTCACAAAACCTGCTGAAGTAGGAGGTCTCGGATTTCATTACAAATGGGATATGGGTTGGATGCACGATACTCTTAATTATCTTAAATCTGATTTCCCATATAGAGAACAAAATCATAATATGTTTACATTTTCTATGTCATATGCGACTGCAGAAAATTATGTGATGTCTTTAAGCCATGATGAAGTAGTCCATGGGAAGGCTTCCATAATAAATAAAATGCCGGGTGACTATGATGAGAAGTTTGCTCAAATTAAAACTTTACTTGTATATCAACTGACAAGAACTGGTGCTACACTTAATTTTATGGGAAATGAGTTGCCAGAGTTTATAGAGTGGAGATATTATGAATCTCTTGAGTGGTTCTTGCTTGATATAGATAAACATAAAAAACATCATGAATTTGTTAAGATGATGAATCATCTTTATTTAAAAGAGAAAGCATTTTATGAAAAAGATTTAGTAGTATGGGAAGGATTTGACTGGATAGATGCTGGAAATGCAAAACAACACATATTTATATATGAAAGAATAGCACTTGACCCAAAAGATAGATGTATAGTTATACTTAATTTTGGAAAAGATGAGATAGAAAAGTTCAAACTTGGAGTTAATATTTCTGGTAAATATGAGGAGATAGTTAATTCAAATGATATTAAGTGGGGCGGGGCAGGCTCATACCTTAATGATAAAGTAATTGAAAGTAAAAATGTTTTTGAAGAAGCAAAAAAATCAACTGTAGGGGCGGATATTATCCGCCCAAACAAAGAGGTAAATCAAAATGCTGTAATGGAAAAACTTTGCGAGCCCGAAGCAAATAATGAAATTACTCGCACTAATTTATTGATACATGGAAAAGAGAACTATATAGAAGTGAAAGTACCGAAGTTGTCAGCAGTGATATTTAAGTTAAAATAAAAGTTAAAAAATATATATAATAGAATAGTTAAAAGGAATTCTACTACGATTGGACACCATCTATATATTATATTTTTGCATATAGCATAGAATTATGCGACATTTTACAAGATATTAAGTTGTTTGTCAATGAATAATTTTTATAGAGGAGTAAAACCAATGGATTTAAGTAAGAAAAATTTTGTAGAAGATTTTAAGTTTTATGCAAAACGTGTGCATGGTAAGGATGCAGAGACTTTATCGGTGAGAGAAGCGTATGAGACATTGTGTCATATGCTTATATCACTTGCAAGACAAAAAAGGTCAGAAAATGTAAAAGAAAGTTTTGATAAGAAAGAAAAAGAAATATATTATTTTTCTATGGAGTTTCTCATTGGAAGACTCCTTAAAGAGTATCTTGTAAATTTTGGATTACTTGATAAAGTGCGTGATGGTATGGCTAAACTTGGATTTAATTTGGAAGAAATATTTGAAGAAGAAGCAGACCCAGGACTTGGCAACGGAGG
>CADCOW010000079.1 GCA_902803205.1 uncultured Eubacteriales bacterium
AAATGATAAAAATTGGTTTAAGTGTGGAGATGACTGTGTTCGCTTTATGTTCTCAACGATATTTTATGCATTAGATGGGGATATAGGGGAAGAGTTTAGCAATAGTGGAAGTAGTAAATATTACACTAGTTTTGGAACAGATATACTTACTGGTGATGGTAATGACCTTGTTTTTATTGATTTAGGATTTGAAATTCATTATATTGGTGAAGTAGATAATAAAGGGCATGAGTTTGGTTATGATGACTTAAAAGATGGAGACATAGTAGTTGCCTATAGGTCAGATGATGTAAATATAGGAAATAGAGGGCATGTAGAATTTTATATAAATAATAGATATGATAAAAATGGCAATGGAACATATGACTGGAGTTTTGGTTGGGGAAGTAAGAAAAAGAGATACCCAGTTAATGGGAATATTGGGAAAAAAGTATTCACAGATGATAATCAAAGTGATATAAATAAGAAAAAATATTTATTAGATAATTTTACAAACTTAACATATGATGGAGACAAAAATGGTGTGCCAGACAGAACATACGAATTGAGATATTTTAAAGTATTGAGGAAGGCACAATAACATGTTAAAGCTTGTAAAAAAGAATAAAAAGATTATTTGGATTGTAATTATTACAGTATTAGCCTTTGTATTAATTTCAAAAATGATTTCGTCATGTTCGCATTCCATTGTTAGAGATTTATCTTATGATGTAGAAGAAACTAAAAATGCAAAGAAATTATCAATGCATAGTAAATATGAAGCAGGAGAAGTTTTATCTGGAATTGCAAAGAAAAACGGTGATTGGTCATCATATCCATTGAGTAAAGATTTTTTAACAAAATATAATAGTGAAGACGGTATATTTCCACACTATAATTTTGATTATTTAGATTGGACTGGCATGCAAATTAACGAATATAGTGATAGCATTAAAACAGGTTATTTTACTTATAGTTTGTATAAGTATATTGATAAAGAAAAGCATATTGTTGGTCCTGCATGGACGGTAAAAATAGATTATGAACTTAATAATAAAGATGAAGTTAATAACATTAAAATTATTGAGGAAAAGCAAGTGTATGATGAAGAGGGTTATCCAATTCGCGAGTGGGATAAAGAGTTCACATATAAAAATTTGTATTTAATATCAGATCCGTTGTTTAATGATTTATAATTGGTAGTTGTAAAATATACTAATAAATAGTATAATTAAATGTTATGAATCAAGAGTTAAAAAATTTGCAACAAAAGTATGCAATAAATCTTTTTGATTGGTATGATTTTAAGTCAAAATCTACTGGGGAGGAAAAAGATAGTTTAGTTTTAGTTATCGGAGATGTTGATGATAACTTTATTTTCCCACTCGCAAGTAGAGTAAAACATGTGTCAATAGTACTTGAAACCAGTGATATGGAGAAGGTAGTAAGCTATATAAGCCTTCCACAAAATGTTTCCATCTATAAGGAACTTATAAATGGAGATATAGCATTACTTGCAAGTAAATTTAAGGGGATAACATTTGATTATGTTTTAGTTCCATCACTTACTAAAAAAATCACAGAACTCATAAATAATAATTTAATTGATATAGTAGAATTTTTGTCAAGTAATTATACAGATGATAAAGGTTCAGTACTTATGGCTTTTGACAATAAGTATAGTTTCAATGTGATAGGTGGTTCTAAAATTGATGAAGAACTTTTGACATTTACATATGATGATATTTTAAAACTTAAAAATGCTGTGAAAGAGAAATATGCTTATTCAAATTTAAGTATTTATTATCCTCTTCCTGAATATAAGTTCCCACTTAGAATTTATAGTGATAAGTATTTGCCAAAACTTGACGATGAAAATGAGATGACAAGAAACTTAGTAGCTATAGATAAGTTTAGTATATATTGTAATTCATATATATTGGTTTTTGATGCAAAAAAAGTAAAACAAAAAGAGAGTGAATTTGAAACTATTTATGTAAAATACAATCTCAATAGGACAAAAAGATTTGCACTTAGAACAAGCATAATGGAAAATGGCAGTGGTAAAAGGCAAGTCGTAAAGAAAGCTGCATATAAGGAAGCAAATAGACAAGTAAGTGACATGGTTGATAATGTAGATGTGATAAAGAATAAAAACATAGAAATTATCAAACCATTAAAGTATGTAAATGAAAATGAAACGGTAGACTGTAAAGCATATGTAATTTATCCATTTATAGAAGGTGAGATGCTTACCAATGTTATAATAGATAGAATTAAAAATGGTGATAAGGAAAAAGAAGTTATCACTGAATATATGTATAAAATTATAGGAAAGTTCAGTGGAATTATACAAAATTATAATTTAGATTGTACTTTCCAAAATGCCATAATAAAAGATAATAAAATATATATAATAGATAGTGAGTGGGTATCTAAAGATACTACAGAAGTAGATTTTTTAAGATATAGAATACTAAAGTATTTTTGGAAAGCGTGCAGGCAAAATTTATCTTATAGTACATTTAAAGATATGCTTCGTGATTTTGGTATAGGATATATGGATGCTGAAAGATATGAAAATGCTGAAAATGAATTTCAATCTAAGGTACATGAAAATATAAATAATCTTGATATAACAAAATATGAAGAGTTAAATCCAGGATTTGCAAAACTTTATTATATAAAAGCCGAACTTGATAGAGTGAGAGAACAACTTGAAAGAATAACTGGTGAGAATAATGCAATCGATTTTCAGGCAAGTAAGCAAAATGAAATTATAAGACTTACAAATGTGCATGTAAATAATCTTGAGACAATTATAGGTAATCTTCAGGACCAAGTATGTGCACTCACAGAACAAAATAAAATCCTCTTTAAAAGAGAAGGAATTATATATAAGATAGTTAGGAAGTTAAAATATTTAATTAAAAAAATACTTCCACCTGAAACTATCCGTAGCAAGATTTGTAAATATATTTATAGAACTATTAGACATCCTCTTAAGATGCTTAAAACTTATTTAACAAGTGCTGGAAGAAATAGAATAATTGGCGACTTTATGATAGGAGATGCATATTTTGAGTGTGGGAAAGTTGCTCTACCAAAATGTGAATTTCCAAAAGTTTCTATCATCATACCTTGTTATAATCAAATTAGATATACATATAAGTGTTTATATTCAATAATGAAAAACACAAACAAAGATGAAACTCCATACGAAGTGATAATTGCTGATGATGTTTCTACTGATACTACAAAAAATATAAGTAAATATGTTGACAATGTAGTTGTAAGCAGAAATGAAGAAAATCTTGGCTTCTTGAAAAATTGTAATGCTGCAGCTACTCTTGCAAAAGGTGAGTATATCTATTTCTTAAATAATGATACAGAAGTTCATGAAGGCTATCTGTCAGCTCTTACTTTATTACTTGACAACAATTCATCTATAGGTATGGCTGGTTCAAAATTATTATTTGCTGATGGAAAACTTCAAGAAGCTGGTGGAATTATATGGAGTGATGGCACTGGTGCTAATTATGGTAGAGGTGATGACCCAGATGATTATAAATATAATTATGTAAAAGAAGTTGATTACATATCAGGTGCTGCAATTATGATTCGTAAGAATCTATGGAATGTGATAGGCGGTTTTGATGAAAGATATGCTCCAGCATATTGTGAAGATTCTGATTTGGCATTTGAAGTAAGGAAATATGGGTATAAAGTTGTATATGAACCAAATTCTGTTGTGACACATTTTGAAGGTGTAAGTAATGGTACTGATGAAAATGCTGAGGGAAGTATAAAATCGTATCAAGTAGAAAATCAAAAGAAGTTAAAAGAAAAATGGGCAACAGAATTTTCAAAACAATATCCAAAAACTGAGAATCCTAATTTCTTTAAAGCAAGAGAAAGAGGAATGGGTAAGAAAACCATATTATTTATAGACCACTATGTCCCTACCTGGGATAAGGATGCTGGCTCAAAAACTGTGTATTCCTATATGATGATGTTTAAGCGAAAAGGTTATTCTGTAAAATTTATGGGAGACAATTTTTTAATCAATTCTCCATATGGCGAGATTTTACAACAAGCAGGTATTGAAATTATATATGGAAATGATGTGCAAGGTAATCTTTGGAGTTTCTTTAAAAATAATAGTAGAAATTTTGATTATGTATTTTTAAATCGTCCACATATAGCAACCAAGTATATAGATTTTATTAGACAAAATATGACTACAAAAATAATTTATTATGGGCATGACCTTCATTATATGAGACTTCAAAGAGAATATAATTTGATGGGTGATGAAAATACTTTAAATGAATTTAAATATTATAGAAATCTTGAATATTCACTTTTATATAAGTCAGATGTAAGTTATTATCCTTCATATAAAGAAGTTGAAGAGATAAAAAAAGTTGATGATACTTTGAGAGTAAAAGCTATAAATGCTTATATGTTTGAAGAGAAGAATATAGTTTATAGAGATTTTGCAAATACTAAAAATATTTTGTTTGTAGGTGGCTTTAATCACGAGCCTAATAAAGATGCTATGCGCTGGCTGCATGAAAGTATCATGCCAAGAGTAAAAGCAAGAAATAGCGATATTAATCTTGTAGTTGTAGGTTCAAATCCGACAGATGAAATAAAAAATATATGTATAGAAGGAAACTATGATTTGAGAGGATATGTATCTGATGAAGAGTTGCTAAAACTTTATAATGATACAAGAATAGTTGTAGCTCCACTTAGATATGGAGCTGGTATAAAAGGAAAAATTATAGAGGCGATGGCAAATGGTGCTGCCATCATAACTACAAATTGCGGAGCTGAAGGAATAGTTGATGCACCATATTTTATGAAGATACAAGATGACGCACTCTCATTTGCAGGTGAGATAATAAAATTGTATGATAACTTTGAAGAACTTAAAAGTTTATCTATAGAAACACAAAAAGTAATCAACAATAGATTTACCATGGATGCAGCATGGAATATAATAGAGGAAGATTTTGAATAATGCAAGCAATTATATTATGTGGTGGCGAAGGAACAAGACTTAGATCGGTGATAGGTGAAAAGCAAAAAACTATGACTGAGATAGGGAATGAGCCATTTCTTGTAAATGTTATAAAACACTTAAAAAAGTATAGAATTACAAATGTAATTTTTGCAACTGGATATAAGAGCCATGAAGTTAAAGATTATTTTGGCACAAGTTATTATTTTGGAGTCGAGGTAAATTATTCAGAAGAAAAAATTGCTCTTGGTACTGGTGGTGCTATAAGAAATTGTCTTGACAAGATAAAATATGATTATGCTTTAGTGTTAAATGGTGATACACTTTTTAAAGCTGATTTAAAAGAACTTGAAGAAAATTTTTTAACTTCCAAAGCAGATATGACAATTGCATGTAAAGAAGTGGATGATAAAAGTAGATATGGAAGTATAAAAATTGATTATAGCGGAGAAAGAACTAATGGCAATAAAGATATAGGAGTTATAGTTTCTTTTGATGAGAAAGTTGATAAAAAAGATAATAAAAATGCTGAAGGCGAAAGTATAGATGAAAAAGAAGCGAAGCATAATGGTGTATCAAAAGAAAATAGTGCAATAAATAATAAAGAATTATATGACCTAGTAATAAATGGTGGCATATACATTATAAAAAAAGAATTGATAGAAACTATACCGAGTGGTGTTAAATCATCTCTTGAAAAAGATTTAATACCGGGATGGTTAAATGAAGGAAAACTAATTACAGCAGAAGTAAGTGCAGCAAGATTTATTGATATAGGAACACCTGATAGTTTGAAAGAATTTAAAGAGAGAAGAGAAGAGTTTAGAGAGTTGTAATAAAAAGTTAAATATGGAGGGGATATGAAACAATTAAGAAAATTCTTAGCAGTATTTTTAAGTATTGCTATGGTGATTTCAGTTTCAGTACCAAGTTTTGCAGATGGAAATTGGGTGCCAAACAATGAGACAACAGTTTTATTAGAAGCAACAACTGAAGAAGAATCATCAACTGCTATATCAAAAGTTGTTGTAGAAGAAAGTGAAACAACAACTTTTTTTGTTGAAGAAGAGGAGACATCAAAAAATTTAAAAGAGGAAGAGCCTGAAGAAAATGACACTACAGTTGATACTTTTGAAGAAGAAAGCACAGTTGAAAGTGAAGAAACAACAATAGTAAATGCTATTGAAGAAGAAAGTACAACCGAAAGTGAAGAAACAACAATAGTAAATGCTACTGAAGAAGAAAGTACAATTGAAAATGAAGAGACAACAATGATAAGCGAGTTAGAAGAAGAAAGTGTAACTGAAAATGAAGACTTATTTGGTGTAAATTATTGGTGCTATTGGTATGTAACAGATGATTTTTCAACCATACATTATTCTTCTACAGATTTTTCATCTATTTCAAATGGTCACAAAGGTAGATTTAATGATACCTCATTAATAGATTATTGTTATACAACTGGTAATTATATGACAAATGCTGCAAAAGAACAAATAACAACAGTAATTTTTGATGACAATATAGAAGCAGTTAAAGCTGGAGGTTTATTTTCTGGTTTTACGAATTTAACAACAATTGAAAATATTAATTACTTCAACACTGAAAATGTTACTGAATTTGATCTTATGTTTAATAATTGCCAATCTCTTGAAAATATTGATTTGAGTTTGAATAATATGAGTAATGGTAAAACATTTAATAAAATGTTTGCTAATTGCACAAGTCTTGCTTCAATTACATTAAATGAATCTATTATTAATGATGTTCAAAATACAAAGGAAATGTTTGCAAATTGTCAATCATTATCTCAGATTAATCTCAATCATTTTAGAACTCCTAATCTTACTACAACAGAAAGTATGTTCAGTAATTGCTCATCTCTTACAAGTATTGATTTAGAGAATTTTAATACACAAAATGTAACTAATGCTGCAAAAATGTTTTTAGGTTGTGAAGTATTACAAACTATAGTTTTTGGAACTGAATGTACTTTTGCATCTACAACAAATTTCTCGCAGATGTTTAAAGAATGTGTAGAATTAGCAAATATTAATGTGGGAATGTTTAATACCGAAAATGCAACTGACTTTTATGAAATGTTTTATAAGTGCCAGAGTATCATAGCCTTAGACCTAAGTAATTTTAATACTGATAATGTTACAAGAATGACTAATATGTTTTGGCTTATGACAAATCTTGTAGAATTAAAATTAACCAATTTCAATTTGCAAAATAATACTAATGATTTTGGTCCTTATGAAACAGATTATGATAGTATAATTAGATGCCCTAATCTTGAAACTCTTAATTTATCAAATGTGAAAATGGGATATCTTGCATTGAAAATTCCTCCAAGTGTTGTAAACCTTGATATTACAAATGTTGATACAACTATGACAACCAGAATGACAAAAATGTTTTCAGGCTGTTCAAATTTAACATCAATCAATACAAATAGTTTTACAACTGAAAATGTAATTGATATGGATTCTATGTTTTCAGGCTGTTCAAGTCTCACAGAGTTAGATTTATCACATTTTAATACAGCAAATGTAACAAGTATGCCATATATGTTTTTGGGTTGTACTAATTTACAAAATTTGAATATAAGTTCTTTTGATTTTAGAAATATACCGTATCAAAATGCTTATATTAGTATGTTTTATAATTGTCCAAATTTAACAACAATTAATATGTCAAATGTGAAAATAGGACAAACTCGTTTTACAGGATTCCCAGAGTCATTAGTTAATATAGATATTTCAAATGCAGATACAAGTGCAGCAGAAGATTTAAGTAATATGTTTATTCGATGTGAAAATATAACTTCGCTTAATTTAAGAAGTTTTGATACTTCTTCGGTAACAGATATGACTAATATGTTTTATAACTGTCGTAATTTGAGGAAAATATATGTAAGTGATTTATTTATTGTTGATAATGTTGAGTCAAGTGGCAGTATGTTTGGAAGCTGTACATCTATTGTAGGTGAAAATGGTACAACATATAATTTTTTACATACTGATAAAGAATATGCTCACATAGATGCAGAAGGAAACCCTGGTTATTTTTCAATTACAGATGAACCAGACCCAGAACCAACTCCAACACCTACTCCAACTTTAAGTAGTATAAGTGTTCATACTGCACCAAATAAAGTTAATTATGATGTAGGAGAGATGTTTAATCCAGCTGGTCTTAAGATAAGATTAAATTATTTAGATGGTAGCAATACAGTAGTTACATATAATAACAATACAAGAAATAATTTTTCATTTAATCCAAGTTTAACTACTGCACTTACAGAAGTAGATACATATGTAACAATAACTCATAGTGGTAAAACTTGTAGACAAAACATAACTGTGTTGCCAGTAAAAGAAATAGCATCTATAAGTATTGTAAATAGACCAAATAAAGTAAGATATTATTCAGGTAATAAATTAAATCCAGCAGGATTGGTGATAAGAGTTTATTATGTAGATGATACTACTGAAGACATTTCTTATACTACAAGTAGTGCAGGTTAATTTTCTTTCAATCCATCATTAACTACAAACTTAACTGTAAATATGAGTGAAGTAGAAGTTACATATAGAGATATAACAGCAACATTTGAAATCTCAGTTACAAGAAATAGTAGTAGTGATACTCCAAGTGATAGTGGAGGTAGTGGAGGAAGCGGAGGAGGCGGTGGTGGAAGTTCAACTGCTGGACCTATACCGACTAATTTACCTAATTCTGCACCAAGAACAACTACAGTGGCAGGTTCAAAAACAATTTCAGGAACTATGGATGTAGCAAATGTAAATTGGGCAATGGATCAAACAACAGGGAAATGGGTGCTTGGGACAACTATAAATGGTCAAGCTACACTTGTAGCAAATGGCTTCTTCCAAATTAATTCAACTATAACTCAAAATATATCTGGCATTGAAACTCAAACATCGGTTAGTGATACATATTATTTTGATGCTACAGGTGCGATGGTAACTGGTTGGGTGCAAACTGGAGATAATAAGTGGTATTTCTTTGAAAATGCTAAAACAGCAAATGAAGGCAAAATGCAAATAGGTTGGAAACAAGTTCAAGGTTCTTGGTATTTCTTTGGAGCAGATGGCACAATGTATGAAAATCAAGTAACACCAGATGGCTATATGATAGGAGCAGATGGCAGATGGGTTCAAGCATAACAACATAAAGTTTTAAAATGGGGCAGTCACTTGCCCTATTTTCTATTTAAATTAGGGTAAATTAGGGGACGGGGTATATTATTGGTGATTTGGGGACACTATCCAAAAATACTTAAATCGTATCAAATTTTTTAGTAGAATGTTATAATTTTGAAAGTAGTTTTATTATTTATGAGAATACAGGAACATTATGAAAATTTTATGAGTCAGCCAGAAATTGAAGCATATGTTGAAATATACTGCTTAATATTGGAAAACAAGG
>CADCOW010000080.1 GCA_902803205.1 uncultured Eubacteriales bacterium
TCACCAGATTCATCTATAAAAATACTTAGTTCTTTCATCTATCTATTTTCCTCTATAAAAATGGCGAGGACTTTCCCCGCCGTTAGTGGACTTAAGGTTATCTACCAGCCCACTTATGTATTATAATAGCATATTTTTATAAATTGTCAAGTAATTTATGTTCTAGATATGTCAAAATGTGGCAGTTGCGACTGCCTATTTTTTGTGATAAAATGTATGAAGTGAGGTAATTATGAACACACACTCAATGACCGAAGGTGCACATTGGAAGCACATAATAAAATTTGCATTTCCAGTTTTGATGGGACTACTTTTACAGCAACTCTATAATACTGTGGATACGATAGTAGTTGGAAATTTTACTGGTGAAGCAGCATTATCGGCTGTAGGGACTACAGCAAGTTTTGTATTTTTGTTGCTTGCAGTTGCGACAGGTTTTTCAGCTGGAAATGGAGTTATAGTTGCACAGCATTTTGGAGCAAAGAATGAAAAAGGTGTGAGAGAAAATGCAGCAACAGGAATTTTATTTTTACTTGTGCTTGGAATTATAATAGGAGTAATTGGAGCATTTATCGCAAGACCTGCATTAAAACATCTTATAAGTGTACCAGATAGTTTTCTTGATTTGGCTGTTCAGTATTTTGTTGTATATTCATTAGGACTTGTGTTTCAATATGGCTATAATATTTTTTCAGCAATATTAAGAGCAGTTGGAGATAGTGCTGCGACATTGTATTTTTTACTTGTTGCTGCTATACTTAATATAATACTTGATGTTGTGTTTGTTGCTTATTTTAAATGGGGTGTAATTGGAGCAGCAGTAGCAACTGATATATCTCAAGCTGTGTCATTTGTGGCTGCATATATTTATATGAGAAAACGATATGAAATATTTAGATTTAAAATAAGTGACTATGTGTGGAATAATGAAATTATAAAAAATACTGTAAGGATAGGACTTCCAATTTCACTTCAATTAGTTGTTGTATCTATCGGATTAACTCTTATACAAAGAGTAGTAAATGGATTTGGACAAGCAATGACAGCATCATTTACAGTAGGGCAAAGAGTGGAAATGTATCTAAATTTACCTGGTCATACTTTCCAAACTACACTTGCAACTTATACGGGACAAAATATTGGTGCAAAAAAATATGATAGAGTGAAACTTGGAGTTAGGCAGACTATGATTATGTCGCTTGTGCTATCAATATTTATTTCTTTTTTGGTTTATATTCATGCTGAAAATATAATTTCATTTTTTGGACTTAGTAATGAGGCAGCAATACTTTGTTTACAACATTTACATGCGATTGCGATAATAAATATAGTACTTATGTGTTACTTCCCACTCTTTGGAGTTTTGCAAGGAGCAAATCATAGTGCATTCCCTATGATAGTTGCGATAATTGCACTAACAATCAGAGTGCTTGTGACTTATACTTTTAGATATTCACCATTTTTAGGTTATAGTATAATTTGGTGGAATGGAATTTTTGGCTTCGGTTTTGGTTTTATGCTTACTTGGGGATATTATTTAAGTGGTAGGTGGAAAAATGGAGCAAGAGAGATTATAGTATAAAAAAGTTGCAAAACGTGTAAAATATGGCTTGAAAAAAGTTGCAAAACGTGTAAAATGTGGCTTGAAAAAAGTTGCAAAACGTGGTAAAATGCCTTTGGAGGCTAGAAATGGATATAAAACGGAAATTATACAATGAATTGCTTGAGTGGAAGAGAAGTAGAAAAGGTAAAACTGCCATATTACTTAAAGGTGCTAGAAGAGTGGGCAAGAGTTATTTGTGTGAGCAATTTGCAAAAAATGAGTACAAAAGCTATGTTATTATTGACTTTGGGAATACTAGTGATGAGATAAAAGCTTTATTTGAAGGGGACACATCAGATATTGATAAATTTTTGTCTGAACTTCAGATACTAACTCATACTACATTTTATGAAAGAGAAACTCTTATAATTTTTGATGAAGTGCAAATGATGCCGAGAGCTAGACAACTTATTAAATATTTAGTTGCAAACAATAAATATGATTATATTGAGACTGGTTCATTAATTACTCTTAGGAAAAATGTTGAAAATATAATAATACCATCGGAAGAAGAGGATAAATATTTATACCCATTGGACTTTGAAGAGTTTTTGTGGGCACTTGAGGATGAGGTAACTTATCCATATATCAAAGAATGTTTTGAAAAAAGAAAACAAGTTGGAGAAAAAATACATAGAAAAATAATAAAAACATTTAGAGAGTATTTGCTTGTTGGAGGTATGCCTCAAGTTGTAGCTGAATACGTTGAAAGTAAAAATTTTGAAGTAGTAGATAAAATCAAAAGAGATATATTAAAGCTTTATAGGAATGATATATCAAAGTTTGCAGCAGGATATGAACAAAAAGTTTTGGCAGTATTTGATGAAATTCCTGGACAACTATCTAAGAAAGAAAAAACTTATAAAGTATCAACATTAAAGAAAGATGCAAGAAATAGAGATTATGAAGATGCATTTATGTGGCTTTCAGATGCAATGATTGTTAATAGATGTCTAAATGCTACAGATCCAAATGTTGGTTTAAATTTATCACTTGATAGTAAACTTCAAAAGATTTATATGGGGGATACTGGACTTCTTGTTACACATACATTTTATGATAGTGCATTTAACAATAACGAATTTTACAAAAAAATTTTATTTGATAAATTAAATTTCAATGAAGGAATAATCATGGAAAACATAGTCGCTGAAGCTTTGAGATACAGCGGTCACCGACTATTTTTTTATACTCGCTATGATGAAGAAAGAATAGAGATAGATTTTTTAATAAAAAGAAATAATAAGATAACACCAGTTGAAGTGAAGTCATCAAAATATGGCGAGCATACTTCTCTATCAAAATTTATAGATAAATTTAAAGATAGAATAGGTGAAAAGTTTATTTTATATCAAAAGGATTTATTGGTAAAAGATGATGTAATACACATACCGCTATATATGGCATGGCTATTGTAATGGGAAATTCCAAATGTGTCAAATGAATAAAGATAATAAAAAAATTCATATCATCCTTGCATCAAAATCAGAGAGGCGGAAAGATATTTTAAAGAGAGAAGGCTTTGATTTTGAAATATATGTGCCACATACTGAAGAGAAAGATATAATTGGAGAAAAGTATAATGAAAAACTTGTGAGTGAGTGTGCGAGGGAGAAGGCGGAGGCGGCGTATAAAGAGTTGAGCGCAAAAGGGCTCGCTTATACAATAATTGTAAGCTGCGATACTGTAGTTGTAAATGATGGAGTGATAATAGGAAAGCCTAAGGATAGAGATGATGCAAAGAGAATTTTAAAATTACTGTCAGGTAAAAGGCATAGAGTAATTTCGACAGTATGCATTTGCAAAGATGGCAAATATCATCTAATGAGTGATACAACCTATGTGAAGTTTAGAAAATTATATGATGAAGAGATAGAAAATTATATTGATGAAAGAAAACCTTATGATAAAGCAGGAAGTTATGGGATACAGGATGAAAAATTTGATTTTGTAGAGAGTATAGAGGGAAGTATGGATAATGTGGTGGGATTTCCTATAGAGTTATTTGAGAAAATGATGTATAATTTATAAGGGAAAGTGATATGAAAAAAGATAAGGTAGTAATCATCGGCTCTACGGGTAGTATAGGGACACAGACTATAGATGTGATAGAGACTGTTGGCGATAAAGAGATAGTGGCACTTGCCTGTAAGAGCAATATAAAAAAATTATATGAGCAAGTTAAAAAATTAAATGTCAAACTTGTTGCAGTTTTTGATGAAGAGAAGGCAAGTGAGTTTCAAAGCATTTGCAAGAAGAAAAAAATGAATGTGAGAGTAATGTCTGGGATGGATGGACTTATCACACTTGCCACATTAAAAAGTGCTACTATGGTTATGGTGTCAGTTGTTGGTATGATAGGTATAAGACCAACACTTTCTGCAGTAAAAGCAAAAAAAATAATATTACTTGCAAATAAAGAATCACTTGTATGTGCTGGCGATATCATTATGCCACTGGCAAAAAAGAATAAAGTAGAGATTAGACCAGTTGACAGTGAACACTCTGCTATATGGCAGTGCTTAAAAGGTGAAGATGAGAAGGCAGTTAGTAAGATTATAGTTACTGCCTCTGGTGGACCATTTTATGGGAAAACACTTTCAGAACTTAAAAATATAAAAGTTGAAGATGCACTTAATCATCCAAATTGGGCTATGGGGAAAAAGATTACCATAGATAGTTCTACACTTGTAAATAAAGGACTTGAAGTTATGGAAGCACATCATCTTTTCAATATGCCTTATGATAAGATAGAAGTTGTAGTGCAGAGAGAATCACTTATACATAGTATGGTAGAATTTAAAGACAGTGCGATAAAAGCACAAATTGGAGTGCCATCTATGAGAATACCAATAGAGTATGCATTATATCTTTCAAATAGAAAATTTATCAATGAGAAAAAAGTTGATTGGAGTAAGATAGATAAAATCAGTATAGGGAAACCTGATTTAAAAACATTTAAAGGACTTGCACTTGCATATGAGGCGATAAAAATTGGAGGGCTTATGCCATCGGTTTACAATGCTTTAAATGAAGTGGCAGTTCATAATTTTTTAAATAAAAAAATAAATTATCTTGACATAGCAAATTTTATAGAAAAGGGAATGAAGAAATTTCAAAAAAAGAAATTAAATAAAAAGAAATTTACAGTAAATGATATAGAGGCTACGATGGAGTTTGCAGAAAGTATGTCGTTATAATATAAAGGAAGGAGAAAGTATAATAAGTATTTAGAACTTTAAAAAGTTTGACAACTATATTATATAATTAGGAAAATGAAAAGAGTAAAAAAAATATTGAGTGTAATACTTTTTATGTTACTTGCGACAATACTATTTTCTTGCGGAAATAATAGTATTGTAGAAAGTAACGAGAAGATTGATGAGATTGATTTAGAAAAAAATATACTTGGTAAAAAATTTGCAGTTGTTTATTTTTCTGTAAATGATGATGCAGAGATGGTTGCTGAAGAAATAGCAACAGAACTTGATGGTGATTTATATGAGATAGAGCCACAAATACCATATAAAGAAGAGGACCTTGATTTAGAGAATCCAAATTCAAGAATAAATATTGAAGATGATATAAGTTTGTGGGAATATGAAAAATTTGATGATGAGACGACTATTGAGACAGCATATGGCGCTATAGTTCCTGAAACTGTGCCTACAGAAGAAACAAGAAATATACCAAAAGAATTACCAAAAATAAAATCAGTTAAATTAAAAAATGAAAAGATAGTTATAGTTGGCTTTCCTTCTTGGAAGAAAAATGCACCTAAGCCAGTATTTGAATTTTTAAAAACATTAAAGGATAAAATTATAATACCATTTTGCACTAATGGAGAATTTGGAATAATTGATGAATACATACATAACTTTGTAGATAGTTCAAATACTGTGATGACTGGAAGAGAATTAAGTGGAGAGACTACCATAGAAGAAATAAGAAAATGGCTTGCTATGTTAAGTGTAGAATTTGATAGATAATATGGATTATAAAGATTTTAAAATAGAAGAATTTTTAGAAAAGCTTGAAAGCACTGACTCTATGCCAGGCGGTGGTACTGTATCTGCACTTGTTGGAGCAAATGCTATTTCCAGTGCCATTAAAGTTTGCAATTTAAGTCTTGGGAAAGAAAAATATAAAGAAAATGAAGCTCTTATAAAAGAATCTATCATAAAACTTGAAGAGAATAAAAAAAAGTTTCTAAGATTTATGGATGAAGATGCTATAAACTTTAAGGTGATGGAAGAAGTTTATAAGATGCCACGATTATCAGATGAAGATAAAGAAAAAAGAAAAAATGCACTTGCAAATGCTTGTAAGGTTTGTTGTGCTGTGCCAATCAAGATAATTGATAATGCAGTTGAGTCGCTTCAAATAGTTTTAAACCTAAAAGGAAAGACAAATGTGTCTGCAAAGAGTGATTTAGTTATTGCGGGAGTCTTGCTTAAAACTACTATTAAGTGTGGATGGGAAAATGTGGAAATTAATAAAAACTTTATAAGGGATGAAAAATATTTGAAATATATTGATAGTGTGGAAAAAGTTGTGACTAATATAATTAATAGAGATAATGGATGATGATGACACCGTAAGGGCGGATACCATCCGCCCAATAAATGATGGTGTTGTAGGGGCGGATACCATCCGCCCAATAAATGATGACACCGTAGGGGCGGATATCATCCGCCCATTATACAATGAAAAAATAGTTGCATTTTATTAAAATATTTAGTATAATAATATGGCATTTTGAAATGCTGGTGTGGCGGAACTGGTAGACGCCCAGGACTTAAAATCCTGTGGATGGTGACATCCGTGCCGGTTCGATTCCGGCCACCA
>CADCOW010000081.1 GCA_902803205.1 uncultured Eubacteriales bacterium
GAGTTGACAAATAAAAACTTGCTTGACATTGAAAAGAAAATAGATTCGTGTATAGCAACAAGAAATGAAATAATGATGGAATATCTGCCATAGATTCAGTCCTTTGTGCCACAATCCTTGCTGAAGTTGTCGATATTAAAAGATTTAGTTCTTTTAATAAGTTCTATGCCTATACAGGTCTTGAACCACGAAGATTTGAAACTGGAGACTCTGTAAGTCGTGATAAAGTCTCTCATGAAGGCTCAAGACACCTAAGGAAAGTATTTTATAAAAATATGCAAGTAATAATACATAATAACCCTGAATGGTATAATTACTATAAAAGAAAACGAGAAACTAAAGAAACTTGTGTGGCTTATGGGCATCTCATCAAAAAAGTATTGAAAGCCATATACTTTATTACTAAAAATGATGTTGCATACGACCCGCTTAAAGCTGGTGGAGTAAAATAATTAGTTAAATTCCTTTTTCATTCAAGAAAATACAGTATTAGAGGGCTTGTTTTTTATGCTCATTAAAACTACGTAGCCATCATTTCTCTCGTTCTGCTCCATCTTTAGTGAACTGGTGGAAAGGGACATTTGAAAGACATGTATATTTTTGCACTTCTTTTTCCAAAAGATTTTTATTTATTGGAAATGCACCAATATATAACTCGCTATATTCTTTCCAATAGTTTAATGGATCTTCATATATGGTATCTATATGACTTTTTTTCATTTTAGTTTTTATTATCTCTATAATTTTATTTATGGAGATAGTTTTATTGGATGAGACATTTAATATTTCAAATTGTGAATCACATTTACGCACATTTGATATTTTCTTTATATCACACCCCACTTTTACTGCGAGATCAACTAAATCATCTACATATATAAAATCTCTTTCTTGATTTCCACTTGAGTGTATCACAGGAGATCTATCAAAATATAATTCTTTTATAATATATGCAATTACTGGTGGCTTCGTTCTCAGACAATCCATATGCGGACCATATACATTTGCAAATCTAAATATAGTAATCGGCATATTATAACAATCAAAATATGATTTTAAAAATAATTCAGCGGCGTATTTTGTATTTGGGTATATGAGACTCGGTTGTCTGACATTTTCTTCTACAGATGGAAAATCAGTATTATTTTCATAAACTGCACTTGTAGAAGCAAATATAAATTTCTTTACGCCATATTTTCTTGCTAATTCTAGCAATATAATAGTCCATTTGACATTTACATCTATAGCAAATGCGGGATTATTTTGACAATCTGGTAATGGAGTGATGCCTGCAAAATGATAAACTATATCAAAATTATTTTCCTTAAATAATGTATCTAGATATCTTTCATTTCTTATATCAACATTTAAAATTTCTTTTCTAAAATCCTTATCTTCAAAAACTAAATTATCATCATGACAATAAGAAAAATTATCAAGAAATATAACATCATTTCCATCTTTATATAATCTATATAAAAGTTTTGAACTTATAAAACCAGCTGCACCAGTTATCAATATTTTACTCATAATATATTTGTAATTCTCTCTACATTTACACTTTAGTCTATTTGCAACCTATAAGCATAGACATCATTATATGATTAAAAATCATATGTACATCTTCTGCTATCTGCATATTGTCAATATGGACATGCAAATTTATATCACTTAATTCTTTAAGTTTCCCTCCATCATACCCCGTCATAGATATAATTTTATTTCCATTTGTTTTAGCATATCTGACAGCTCTTATTACATTTTCTGAATTGCCACTACCTGATATAGCTATTATTATGTCATGTGGCTTTAATATATTTTCTATTTGATTGATAAAAATGTTTTCATAACAATCATCATTTGCTATCGCTGTGATAGTTGCAACATTGTCATTTAGACAGATAAAATTATGCTTGATTTTTAAATCAAATGAAATGCCTTTGTTAAAATTATTTGCTATATGTGATGCAGTTGCAGCGCTTCCACCATTGCCAAATACAAAAACTCTCCCACCTTTTAATCTTGTTTCTTCAATCAAACAGATAGAAGCATTTATTTTTAAAGCATCTATCTCATTTAATACTTCTATCTCTTTACTCAAATATTCTTTTATATTATTTTCATAATTCATTTCGTCACTATAAAACATATCATTCTTTTATAATTTCATTTCACTAATTTGCAAAAATAATTCTACTACCTTCGTTGTCTATATTAAAATTTACCTCTTTGTATTCACTCATTGCGGTCCTTAAACCTTTTTGGCTTTCTTCTTTACAATACAAAAGCATAAATCCACCACCTCCTGCTCCCAATACTTTGCCACCGATAGCACCATTTTCTTTAGCTTGATTATACATAGCATCAATTTTTTCATTGCTTATACCACTTGATAATGTCTTTTTTATATTCCAAGTTTTATCAAGTTCTGTGCCTACAATATCTACATTCCCTTTTTGCAATTCTAAACAGACTCTATCAGATGTTCTAACGAATTCATCCAGCAAATTCCTATTCTTTTCTATATTATCTTCCTGTTCTTTTAATATTTTCTTTGAATCACGACTATTGCCTATGTAATATAATAATATATTATTAAATAATTTCTTTCTTATTTCATTTTCTAATACAAGCGGAGTCACACTTACTTGAATATCATCAAACATCTTATAGATATTTTTTTTGCCATTATAATTTATCTCATCATTACTTATACCCTTACCACCAAAAAATTTATATCTATTAAAACCACCAAATGCTACTGCAAATTGATCTTGAATACCTATGTTTTGCTTCATACATTCTATCTCTATGTAGCAAGCCTCTTTTGCTAAAATTTCATTTGTGACAAACTCACCTTTATATGTATGGAGAGCATTTAATACTCCCACAGCTAGTGCTGATGAAGATGCAAACCCTACACCTACATCACTAAGTGGTAAATCGGCCATATATATTATTTCTATGCCTTTATCTATTCCTACAAGTTTAAGTGCCTCTCTTATAATATTGTGTTTTATGTCATTAACGCTATCAACTAATTCACTGCCTTTATACACAACTCTTATCTGATCATCAAACTTTTTATTTACTGTAATATATACGTGCATATCAAGCGTAAGTGATAAAGTTTCTCCATATCCTATATCACTATTTTCAAAATATTTTTTAAAATCACTTCCACCACCAAAAAGTGATGCACGAAGTGGAGTCTCACTAATAATCATCTTTTATCCATTATCAAATCATTTACTGCATCTATTAACTTATAATCATCATCAACTTTTATACCTCTAACGCCTGCAACTTTAGCCATCTCCATATCCCTATCATCATCACTCATTATATCAAATATTTTTTTTGATAAAATTGCACATCCTATATCAACACCATTTAAGTTCTTTTCCAATCTTTTTTTGTCATAAATCAACACTCTACCATCACAAGCACCATTATCAATTATTATATTACTTTTGGTCCAGTTATCTTTATTTTCATATACAGATAACTCTATCATAGCATTATGTTTATAAAAATTATCTACAAGTTTATCAAAATCTATAGGGCAAATGTTATCACAATACATCATCAAAAAATCACTATCTATATAATCTTTTGCAGATTTTAGTCGCAAATTAGTATCATAATCAACTGGTGTAATTATAAATTTAATCTTTAAATCATTATAACTAGTATGACAAACTTCTACACCGCATTTACTTATATCATTTTCCCATATCACATATGATTTATGTGCTGTAAAATAATCTATAACTGTGTATGCTTTGTATCCCAATAACAGATATATATCATCTATACCAAAATCTTTTATCTGATCAATCAAATACAATAAAAATGGTCTTCCATTTATAGGATACATTGCCTTTTGATTATTTTCAGTCCACGGTTTTAAACGAGTTCCTAAACCACCAGCAAATATAACTGCATTCTTTATCTTTCTACTCATGTTGGTACTGCGTTGCTGCATTTGCCATTTGTTCTCTAAGTGGCGCTGAAAACACATTGTATGGTATCTTGCTTAGCTCTTCTTCTTGTCTCTCTCTTATAGCTGCTTTCACTTCTTCTGTCTTCCTTGCCATTATATAGTACCCTGGGTCATTTGGGTTTTGTTGCATATCAAGTGACTTAACTGTATCAACTACATAGTATTTATCATCAATAAGTTTATATAATCTGTCAGCCTCACTTTTTGGCATCTCACTATTTATAGCATCTCCACGATATATAAATACATCTGGATCTTGCGCTTCTATATATGAAACTTGTGCATCATATGCTTTTTTATCTTTATAATAACTTATCGAAGGTATGAAAAAATATTTATAATGAATTCTCGCATCAAGATACATATATACATCCATATTAAAACCATAAGATAATATCTTTAGATCTTTTATAGGTCCAAAATGTGTGACTATTGACTTATGAAATTCTGATGCTTTTTGCAGGGCATCAAGGTCAGAAAAATATAAAACATCTCTATAGTATCTCGCATGACCTACTAATACTATAAGTGCAAGACATATAGGATATAAATTCATTAAATAATTCTTTTTATATGTCCATTCATTTACATAAAATAACTTTGTTCTTTTTGCAAATAACTTTATAATCACTATATAATATACAAGTAGATATGGTAAAACTGTCATCCAATAATAATTACTAGTTCTATTTTGAAACATTATATATGAGTATGCCACAAAAAGTGAAAGTGCTGTGCCTATCTTTAAATATATGTCATATTTGGCAACACATATGAGTATAAATGCAACATATAAAACTATAAGAAATAATGCAAACTCCTTATGTGCTGCTACTATATTTTGCCATATATTATAATGATTGATGTTATTTTCCATTGCATAATATATA
>CADCOW010000082.1 GCA_902803205.1 uncultured Eubacteriales bacterium
ATATTTTCTTGTTCCAACAGCGTATAATTGGAACTCGTAAAACTATTCCCCATACTAGTCATCCTCCAATAAATTAAAGTCAACAAAGCCTGTGGCACCCTCTACCACTTCTATATATATTTCATCAAAATTATGTTCTTGTTTAATAACTATTCTTCCAACTTTTATAAGTTCAAGAACTGCAAGAAAACTTACAATTACATGTGTCTTATCATTTTGAGATTCAAGCATTTTTCTAAAACTAAATTTTTTATTTTCATTTGCATATTTTATAACATTTAATATAGTATCTTTAAGTGGAACTTTCTCTTTCTCAAGTTTTCCAAAGTTTGCTCTCATAGTATCAATACTATCTCTTTTTCTTCTAAGCACTTCAGTAAAAACTTCATTTAACTTATTTATATCTATTCCTTTCAACAATTCATCATAATCAATATTTGGGACATATGATTTTACATCTTGTGGAATAGTTGGCTTCTTTAACATATACTCTGGAGCATCATCTTCATAATCATATAATTCATATCCAAGACTCTTATACATTTTATGTTGAAGTAATTTCTCAACCAAATCTTGTCTTGGGTCTATCTCTTCACCTTCTTCATTTTTAACAAGCGGAAGTAACATTTTTGATTTTAGTTCAAGAAGAGTTGCAGCCATAACTAAAAAATCTGATGATACATCCATATTATTCTCTTGCATATTATTAATGTATTCAAGATATTGAGCTGTAATCTCTGAAATTGGTATATCAAAAATATCAATCTTATTTTTTTCTATAAGATGTAAAAGAAGGTCCAGTGGTCCTTCAAATTTTTCTAATTTATACGATATTTTTTCCATTAAACTATATTTATAACAACTGCTTCAGGTCTATTATTTACTCTCATTTTTATAAAATGCTCTCCAAGACCAGAACTTACAATTATATTTTTCATTTTGTAAATATAATGTCCTATACTATATCTTGGAAAAATTTTAAAATCTGGAGAAAATATTGGCCCTATAATTGGGAAATTAATCAACCCACCATGATAATGACCTGATAGTACTAAATCAAAACCATAATTTATCAAATCTTCTGCATAGTCAGGTTTATGAAAAGAAATTATGTTAAATTTACTATCATCTAATTCTTTAATATTTTCATATAAGACACTATTTTCAATATGTTTATATGTCTTTTCTCTTGAAAACAATTTATTGTAATATCCTTCATATAAACTCAGTCCATAAAGTTTAATATTTTCAGAGATTTGATATGAATTATTATCAAGTAAAAAAATATTATTATCTTCTAAATATTTTAAAAATTTATTAAATTCGTTTTTTAAATAATCACTATCTAATCTACTTTTAAGTCTCAATTCATGATTGCCAAATGAAAAGTAAATACCTTTTAGATTATTATTATTCTCATCTCTACATATTTTAAGTAGTTTATCTATAAATATATATGTATTTTGAATATAAAGATTATTTTTTAAACTTTGAATTTTTGAGAAATTAATAAAGTCTCCACCAAGAATTATATAATCAGGTTTTTCATTTTTAATATCATACAATAAATTTTCAAGTTTTAAATTATAATCTTTATTGTGATAGTCAGACATAAAAATTATTTTAAGTTTATCTGTATTTTTATTGTTTTTGATATCAAAAACACTTAATTTATAATCATTACATTCTATTTTTGAAATAATCAAAATTATAATTAAAAGAGAAAAAAGAGTGGCAAAAATATTTATTAGTTTTATTTCTATATATAACAATAAATAACCTCTTATATGATAAAATTTGTATATGATTAGTTATGAACCCTTTTATAAAACTCTTTCAAAGAAAAGAATTACACAATATCAGTTGGTTAATAAATATCTAATACCAAGTAGTACAATTACAAGAATAAGAAATAACAAAAGTATCACTCTCAAATCAATTGAAAATATATGTAAAATTCTTCACTGTAACGTAAATGATATAGTAGATTTTATTTAATCTGCTCAAGTAATTCTTCAATTCTTTTTGCTTTTTCTATTGACTCATCATAATAGAAAACTATTTCTGGTGTCTTTCTCATATCTAATTGCTCTGCTAAAATATGTCTGACATAGCCAGATGCATTTTTAAGACCAGCCAAGACTTCTTTTTTATCTGCTGAATCAATTTGCACAAAAACTTTACAATGCGAAAAGTCCTTTGATAACTTAATTCCAGTTACATTTGCATTACCCAGTACTCTTTTATCCGTAATCTCATAAGAAACTACTTCCGATATAATTCTTTCAACTTCGGAACTAATCATGTCATACTTATATGGTTTGTTTTTTTTCTTATTATTTCTCATAATCTATCTTTTTTTCTTCCATAACATAAACTTCCATTATGTCATCTACAGCAAAATCATTAAATCCATCTAATACAACACCACATTCAAATCCAGCTTTAACTTCCTTAACTTCATCTTTAAATCTCTTGAGTGATGAAATTTCCCCATCAAATATAACTTTGTCACCTCTTTTCAGCCTTACTTTAGCATTTCTTCTTATCTCACCATCATTTACAAAAGAGCCAGCAATATTTCCAACATTAGAAGCTTTAAATATTTGTCTGATAGTTAGATTACCAATAATCTTTTCTTCTAATATAGGTGCGAGCATTCCTCTCATCGCCTTTTCTACATCATCTATTGCATTATAGATAATATTATATAACCTTAAATCTACTTTTTCTTTCTCAATTATTGATTTTGTATTTGGTTCTGGTTTTACATTAAATCCTATTATAATTGCATTTGAAGCACTTGCAAGTGTTACATCAGATTCATTGATATTTCCTACACCCTCATGAATGACTTTTACAACAACTTCATCATTTGAAAGTTTTTCTAAACTATTTTTTATAGCTTCAGCAGAACCAGCAACATCAGCTTTCAACACTATATTTAAATCTTTAAGCTCACCTGCTTTAATTTGATCAAATAAAGCATCCAGTGTAACTTTATGTTTACTTTCTTCAACAAGTTTAATTTTATTCTCAGATACAAATGTCTCAGCAAATGCTCTTGCCTCTTTTTCACTATCAAAACAGATAAAAGTATCACCTGCAAGAGGCACATCATTTAATCCTAAAATTTCAACTGGAGTAGATGGTTTTGCTTCTTTTAATCTCATACCATTTGCATCAGTCATAGCACGTACTTTTCCAAAACTTCTACCCATAGCAACATAATCGCCTATATGAAGTGTTCCTTTTTGAACTAATATTCTTGCAACTGGACCTTTACCTTTATCAAGCAAACTTTCAATAACTATTCCTCTTGCATTACGATTTGGATTGGCTTTCAAGTCCAATACATCTGCAGTAAGTAAAATCATCTCAAGCAAATTGTCAATTCCTATATTCTGCTTTGCTGAAACTTCGCAGTATGTTGTTTGTCCACCCCAATCAGATGGAACTAACTCATATTCCGATAATTGTTGTTTTACTCTTTCAACATTTGCTTCTGGTTTATCAATTTTATTTATAGCAACTATTATTTCTACATTTGCTGCTTTAGCATGATTTATTGCTTCAATGGTCTGTGGTTTTACGCCATCATCTGCCGCTACTACTAATATAGCAATATCTGTTGACTTAGCACCTCTAAGTCTCATAGCTGTAAATGCTTCATGGCCTGGAGTATCTAAAAATGTTATCAGTCTATCTTTTACCTTTACTTGATATGCACCAATATGTTGAGTTATACCTCCAGCTTCTTTTGATATAACATTTGTATTTCTTATTGTATCAAGTATAGAAGTTTTACCATGATCTACATGTCCCATAACAACCACTACTGGAGGTCTGGTAACAAGAGTACTTGGGTCTTCTTCGCTTTCTTTTAATAATTCTTCAATTACATTGACCTTAACTTCTTTTTCACACAATACATCATACTCAACCGCAATATTTTCTGCCTCTTCATAACTAAGTTCAGTATTTAGATTTACTATCTTTCCTGTTAAAAACAATTTTTTGACTATAGCAGATGCTTGAAGTCTTAATTTTGATGCAAGTTCTTTAATAGTGATAACTTCTGGTATAACTATAGACTTTATAACTTCTTCAGGCTCATCTTTTTTTATTTCAGGTTTTATAAATGCACCAGCACCATTCTTTTTTACAGTTCTTGTCTTTTCATCTTCCGTATAATATAAAAGGTTTTTATTGTGTTTATCAAATTTATCCTTGCCACCTTTTTTATTCTTATTTTTTTGCTTGTCATCAGGTTTATTGTACTGATCTTTTTTTATTTTTCCTTCATAACTTTTAGATGTACCAGTAGCTATACCTGTGTTTAATGGATTAAATGTAGTTTTTATATTTCCGCCACTAAAATCAGACTCTCTTTTTGATTTATTAACTTGTCCGTTTTGTTTTGGTTTATTTTGAAAATTTTTCTTGTTTTGATTGTTAGTGCCAGGCTTTGAAATCTTAATATTCTGAGAATTTTGTCCTTGATTCTGTGCTTTTTTATTATCACTATCTTTATGCACACCCTCATTATTTTGTTGTGCCTTGTTTTTTTGTTTAACTTGCTCTTCTTGAATTTTTCGTTTTTTTAATATCTCATCAATTGTTGATTGAGGAAGGGGTCTATTATTAGGGCTTTGATTTTCAACTTTATTATTCTTTCCATTTACATTGATAATTATTTTTTTCTTATCTATGTTTTTCCAGTCAATATTATTTGACGAAGATTGAAAATTAGTATTTGTTTCACTTTTTTCAGGAGTTTTCGTATTAGTTTCATTATTTTTATCTTGATTTACTTCAGTTTTAGTTTTATCTCCTGCATTATTTTTTATAGTTTCAGGTCTATTAACTGTAGTTTTATGAGTACTATTTTTAAAATTTCTTATAATGGAATCTACAATTTTTTCACCTTCCAAAGTTAATTTATTAGTGATCTTAGCCCCATTTTCACCTTTTTCATTTAATTCATTTTTAATTTTATCTACTAAATCTTTGTTTTTTACAGTATCTATATCATTCTCTTTTAATTTTTCTTTTAATGTCATATCCCCTCCAAACGAAACTATCGTTTAAACTATTCTTCATCTCCATCTTTTTTGACACTATCAGCACTTTTCACATCATTTTTAGCTTCTTTATTTTTTTCTTTTTCAGCTTGCTCTAAAGCATCTTTAAATTTTTCATGGTCATATTCAACACCAAACTTATCATATATGCCTTGAACAACTGCTTGTGTCTCTGATTTTATATCTATTTTATATTCAGTAAGTTTTGCAGCAAGTCTCGCATTTTGTCCTTCTTTACCAATAGCAAGCGATAAAAATTGGTCAGGGACAACCACAAGTGCAGCCTTATTATCTTCATCTGCTACTATAATAGTTGATTTTGCAGGTGATAAAGCATTGCCTATAAAATTACTAATATCCTCATCCCAATTTACTATATCAATTTTTTCTCCACCAAGTTCATCAACTACAGCATTAACTCTTATACTATTTACTCCAAGACATGATCCAACAGCATCAACATCTGAATTATATGAATAAACTGCCATCTTTGTTCTTGACCCTGCTTCTCTTGCAATTGATTTTATAACTACAGTGCCATCTTTAATCTCTGTAACTTCTTGTTCAAAAAGTTTTTTTACAAGATTTGGATCAGCTCTTGAAACTTTTATTTTTGGTCCCTTTGATGATTCTACTACATCTTGAATATATACTTTTATTTTTTTATTAAACTCAAGTTTCTCTGCTTTATTTCTTTCAGAGTCAAGTAATATACCATCAGTTCTTCCTAAATTAATATTATAAGCATTCTTTAATCTTCTACTTACTGTACCTGTAACAACAGTTCCTACTTTATCTTTAAACTCATTATAAAGAGAACTTTTTTCTTGCTCTCTTAATTTATTTATTATAAGTCCTTTTGAATTTTGTATAACAATATGTCCAAGATCAATTCTTGGTGCTTCAATATATACTCTATCATACTCCTGTGCATTTTCATCATACTTTCTTGCTTCACTAAGTTTTACTTCTGTTAAGTCATTTATAATATCTAAATCATCTGGGATAACTTCCTTAGCAAGAAATATTTCATAATCGTATGTATCTTCATCTATTACAACATTGATAAAATCTTGATCTTTTTGTATATTTTGAGCTAATACTATATCTCCACTTTTATTTGCACTTCTAACTAAATAATTTCTATATGCATATTCAAGTGATTCTTTAATTGATTTTAAAATTAAAGACTTATCAATATTTTTCTCCTTCTCTAAAATTTCAAGAGCCTCTTTTAATTCTCTATTCATACTTTATTCCTTTCGGCAAAATAGCCTAAATAATATATAAAAACTTGAGGAGCGATTACTCGCTCCTCACTTAAATTATACAATAATTATTATTAAAAATCAAATATTTTAACCATTTTTTTTTGCATATTTTATCTATTTTTACTATTAAATTACAAAGTTTTGACTAAATTTAGGGCACCTCGAAAAAGTCATAAATTTTGACTTTTCGAGTTAAGGTGCCCGCTGGAACCCCTAAAAGTCCACATAGTGGATAAGAAACTCTAACTCATTTCATTCCTAAGAGTTTATTTATTCACATTTTCGAAAAGCAAGCTTTTCTCAATGTTCACTTTTTAGAGGTTCCCTTTAATTATATTTTTACTTATTTCTCTCATTTAACTTTTCTATAGAAAACTTAAAATAGTTTATTATTTCATCCCTAAGTACAGCCCTTTCATTTAATTCTGCAATAGTAAGTTCCATACCTGACTCTATTTTAGAATATAATTCATTAAGCCTATTTACTTTATCTTTTAAATTACTATCCATATATTTTATTATTCCTCCATATTTAATAATGTATCAGCAACAGTAGAAGCACTTGAATATGCCATTTGAATATTATATCCACCACAAATTCCATTAATATCAAGAGCTTCACCTATTATATATAAACCTTTTACTAATTTTGATTCAAGTGTATCAGAATATACTTCATTTGTATCAACACCACCAATAGTAATTTGCGCTGTATCAAATTTTATATTTTTATCACATTGAACTTTAAAATCAATTATTAATGTAGCTATTTCTTCTATATCTTTTGATGATAATTCTTTAACAGTTTTATTATTAATTTTTAATATGGAAAAAATAATATTATTTAATTCATCAGGAAGAAAACCACATAAGAAGTCGTTTGCTTTTTTATAATATAACTCATTTCTTCTTTTAATTAATATATCAATTATTTTTGACAGTTTATTTTTTTTATCAATATTATATTCGTTAATACTTTTTTTATTATACAATGTATCTTTATTATTTATATTTTTCTTACTTGATAGATTATTTAATATTGCGAATGAAAAATCTAAATGTAATTCAATATTTTTATTATCTATATATAAAGGTTTTGATATCTTATTTGATATATTAAGTATAGGTATGCCTGATAAGTTAAGTTTTGTAAATTGAATTTCACCATATTCAAAATATACTTTTTCTGCATCAATATAACTTACTTCTGCATCAACTCTAAAGCCATTAAAATTGTATTTTTGTAAACTTATATCTTTTATGTGATAATTTATTGGTGTTAGCCCTGGCAATAACTTAACTATATTATGCCCAAAAGATTTAATACATGATAAAGCAACACTCGCACATTTATTTTTTGTATATGATATGCCACCTGTTGCAAATACCAACTTGTCAAATATATATTCATTTTTTGCAAGTACTTTAAACTTACTATTTTCTTTATAAACTTTTAAAACTTGTTCATCACATTTTATTTTTACATTATTTAAAACAATTCTATCATATAAGGCATAATAAATACTTGTCGCTTTATTGTTATTTGGATATACATACTTTATATTTTTATGAACTTCTATTTTTGGTACAATTCCTAATTTAGATAGATAAGATATAAAGGATATATTATCATATTTTTTATATAGCACTTTAGCAAGTTCAGTATTATATATATAATCAAGTTTTTCAAAATCCATATTGGTATAATTACATTTGCCATTTCCTGTAAGTAAAAGTTTTTTTCCAAGTCTATTATTATTTTCTAATATAGTGACATTATGAATATTCAACTTACTCGCAAGTATCATGCCACTAATGCCTCCACCAATTATACCTATATTCATATTAACCTCTCAACAAAAATTCAAATTTAGAAATAAATGGTATATAATCTGCATCTCTTTTTCTAACAACCCCAAGCATAATTATAAAAAATCCATATACAAAAACTGCAAATGCCATACATATAAGTAATCTTATAACTATTGATAAAAAACTTCCAGAGGTAAATACAACATTAACTAAAAACCTATTTAAAAAGTATGTCAATATTCCCATAATTCCTGCACTTAAAAACATAAGAAAGAATGTAAAAATATATCTTTTTTGGAAACTTGAATTTTTATATCTTACAATTTTATTTAAATCTCTTTGATTTAGTATATATAATACAAGTGCAAAAATAATCATACCAAATACTATTCCATAAATATTTTGATTGAGTGGTATAAGTAATATAAGACAAGCAATAATATGAATTATAAGTGCAATTACTGTATTTTTAAGTGGCTTAGTATAATATCCAAGACCTTGTAATATTCCTATTGTGACAGTAGATAATGAGAAAAATACTACTGCTATACTTCCAGCACGAAGCATCTTAATAAGTATATCTAAATTCTCTTTAAACAAAACTCTACATATAGGGTCTGCGAGTATTATAAGACCAACAAATGCTGGTGAAACAATTAGCATAGTATATTTTATAGAATACTTTACTTTTAAAACAACTTCTCTAACTTCATTTTTCTCTACAGATGTAGATATAGATGGAATTATAGAAGAAGTAAGGCTATTTGCTACTGCAACTGGAATATTAAAAAGTAAATGATAATTTCCAAATACTCCCCACAAAACTACTATGTTTAATTCAGATTTCATAATAGTTAAAACATTTGAAAAAATAAGGTCATCTAAAACTGTAGTGAGATTATATATTGTTCCAGATACAATAATTGGAATCATTGTATGATATAATACTAAAAAAATTTTACTTCTTGATTCTGGCTCATAATAATTATTATTATCAAGTAGCATTTTATACTTTGATACAAGAGATAAAAACATAAAAAACAAAAATGCAAGTGCTACAAATGCTCCTACCCCAGTTCCTATCGCTCCGCCTCTCGCTCCAAAAGCGTAAGAATACTCTGTAGTATCATATATCATATTTGCTATCAAACCTCTATTGAATAACAAATATGCAAATAATAAACTTGTTATAGCATTTGCTATCTGCTCAAAAATTTGCGAAACTGCAGTTGGTATCATATTGCCCATTCCTTGAAAAAGTCCCCTAAAAACTCCAAGAAATGACATTATAAAAAGTGTTGGTGCAAGAGCTTTGAGTGCAAATTTAAGAAGAGGTTTTCTATATATATTACTTATAAATTCAGCCCCAAAGAACATAATTGAAAACATAGTAAGTCCAACAAATAAAGCAATAACAAATGATGACTTAATTACATTTTTTACATCTCTATATCTACCAACAGCAAGTCTTTCTGATACAATTTTAGAAATTGATATTGGGAATGAATATGATGATAAAATAAGAAACAAAGAATAAACACTATATGCAGATGTATAATATCCATTTCCTTTATCACCAATAATGTTTATCATAGGTATTCTATAAAATAGCCCTATAATTCTAACAATTATCCCAGAAATAGCAAGTATACTTCCCTGCATCAAAAAGTGATGTTTTCTATGTGGATTTTTATAATTATTTGGAATTTGATTCATATTACTTAATTATATTTAAAGAATCTAATATTTCATCCTGCTTTTTAAACATTTTCCTTTCATCTTTAATATCAATGTGGTCGTATCCTAATAAATGTAAAAGTGAATGAACAAGTAAAAAAGAATATTCTCTTTTTATTGAATGATTATATAGTTTACTTTGAGATAATATCTTATCATAACACATAACTACATCACCCAAAAAAATTGTTTTAGTTGACAAATCAAGTATAGATATATCATAAATATCATCTTTTATATAATATTTAAAATTTGATGGTTTTTTAAAATCTATATTAGGGAATGATAATACATCAGTTATCTTATTTAAGTTTCTATATTCTTTATTGATTTTTTTTATTTTCGCTTTATCAACAATTAGTAAATTGTATGAAATATCGTAGTCTATATTTTCTATTTCTATTAATCTCTTTGATATTTTTTTTGCAAGTATTTTATAGTCAAAATCAAATGTATATTTATCATTTACATCAAAATTAATTATAATTTTACTTTTTCTTTCTACTTTCATAATTTTCATATGCTACTACAATTTTCTGGACTAAAGGATGACGAACTACATCTTTTGATGTAAGTCTTATAAAACTAATCCCTTCTATATTTTTAAGAACCCTTATGGCACTATCAAGTCCTGAAGTTACATCTCTTGGTAAATCTTTTTGTGTATCATCACCAGTTACTATAACTTTTGAATTAAATCCAATTCGTGTAAGAAACATCTTCATCTGAGGTATAGTAGTATTTTGTGCTTCATCTAATATAATAAATGCATTATCAAGAGTTCTTCCTCTCATATATGCAAGAGGCGCAACTTCTATAAGTCCTTTTTCAAGATTTGCTTGAAAACTCTCTGCACCCATTATTTGATATAAAGCATCGTATAATGGTCTTAAATATGGATCTATCTTACTTTGCAAATCTCCAGGCAAGAAACCTAATTTTTCGCCAGCCTCTATAGCAGGTCTTGTAAGTATAAGTTTCGTTACTTCCCCTTTTTTAAATGCTTCTATAGCCATACACATACCAAGATAAGTTTTTCCTGTTCCTGCTGGTCCTATACCAAAAGTAATCATATTATCTCTTATACTATCAACATAATTCTTTTGTCCTATAGTTTTAGGTTTTATTGGCTTACCTTGAATTGTTCTTGATAAAACATCATCATCTAATTCTACAATATTATTTTTTATAACATCATTATTCTCTTTTTTATTTAAAATAGTATCCATACAATAATTTAAATCTTGTTCACTAATTTCATTACCTTTATTGGCTTTTGAAATTAAAAGCTCTATAAGTTCATTTGTTTTTATAACATTTGCCTTATCACCAATAATTTTAATTTTCTCATCTCGAATAACAATTGAAACAAAAAACTCTTTTTCAATTTTTTTTATATTTACATCAAAACTACCAAAAATTTTTGGTAATAAATCATTATTTACACTAATTTCAATTATAAAATTTTTATCGTATTTATTTTTATCCATAAAAAATATGCCCTATCCAAATGAATAGGGCAAAAAATTAAAAATTGAATTTCCTTTTACGTGCTGCTTCAGATTTTTTCTTTCTTTTTACGCTTGGTTTTTCATAGAATTCTCTTTTTCTAATTTCTTGTTGAATCCCAGCCTTAGCGCAATTTCTCTTAAATCTTCTTAAAGCATTATCTAAGGTTTCATTCTCTTTTACTATTACACTTGACAAATTTCTCACTCCCTTCTTTCCATAAATTATAGCAAAAAAACATTTATTTGTAAACAATTACTTTCTAAGTTCTATACCCAGTGAACTTAAACCATTTATTATTTTCTTTATGACTGTCTCTACCTCATCATCAGTTAAAGTATGATCTTTAGACCCAAATGACAAATTATAAGCTACTGATTTAAAACCTAAAGCAACTTGTTCTCCCTCATATATATCAAAAAGTTCAAATGTATCAAGTAAATTCCCACCTCTTTCTCTAAATACATTTTCAATTTTATCTACAGTGATATCTTTTGGAACTGTCATTGATAAATCTCTTTCTGATTTAGGGAACTTACTAATTTCTTTATATTTACATATAAGATTAGACTTTTCAATTATATTCTTGATATCCAGTTGTAATATATAAACTTTAGTTCCAATCTCATAATTTTTAGCAACTATCTCATGAACTTCACCAACATATCCAACAACTGTATCATCAACTAATATGTCTGCAGTTCTACCTGGGTGCATATAAGAAATATTTTCATTTTTAACGAATGTTATCTTTCCAAGCACATGAGATTTATTTAACATCTCTTCAGCATAACCTTTAAATACATAAAAATCTATATCTTTACCATAAGCTCCCATAATAAATGTTTTTCTTTCATCAGGAAGAACATTTATATCTTTATCAAGTGGCAAATAAACATTTGCAAGTTCAAAAAGTCTTGCTAATTTTATTTTTCTACTATAGTTAATTGATAAAGATTTAAGCATACCATTTATAAGTTGTGTTCTCATAACTTGGAAATCTTCACCAAGTGGATTTAATATAGTTATGTAATTTCTTTCTTTAGCATTATCACTAAATAAAAGCATATCATACACTTTTTTAGATTCAAATGAGTAGTTCATAGATTCATTAAATCCATTATATATAGCGATATTCATAGCATTTCTTTCTACGATTTCATCTTTAGTTAAAGTGTGAGGCATAATATTGATATTTGGTAAGGTTTCTTCTGCCTTATCATAACCATAGAATCTCATAACTTCTTCTGCAATATCTGCAAAATTATTTATATCCTTTCTAATAGTTGGAACATTGATTTTAAGTACATCGCCATTTATATCGGTCTTTAAATCAATCTTATCAAGTATTTCTTTCATAGTATCTGCCTTTATATTTGTTCCAAGTAAACTATTGACTTTAGTTGCAAATACTTCAATATCTTTATTTACATTTTTCTTTTCATCAGGATAAACATATATAAAATCTTCACAAATTTCACCACATTTTAAGTCTTCTATAAGTGAGCAAGCACGATTAATTGCTTTAATAGCATTATTTGGGTCAAGACCTTTTTCAAAAAGATTAGATGCTTCAGTTCTAAGTCCAAGTTTTTTTGCACTAAGTCTTATATTTGTACCATTAAAATTTGCTGCTTCAAGCAAAAGATTTTTACAAGAGTCAGTAATCATAGAGTTTTCTCCACCCATGATACCGCCAAGACCTATAGCACCCTCTCCATCACAAATTGTAAGCATAGTATCATCAAGTTCACGTATTTGCCCATCAAGTGTAGTAAACTTATCACCTTTGCTTGCTCTTTTAACTACAATCTTTTTGCCGCGAATTGTATCATAGTCATAAGCATGCATAGGTTGTCCATATTCCATCATAACAAAGTTGGTTATATCAACAATGTTATTAATTGGTCTTATACCTACCGCACGAAGACAATCTTTAAGCCACTCTGGAGAATCTTCTATCTTAATATTTTTTACAAATCTTGTAGAGAATAGTGGGCATAAATCATAATCTTTAACTTCAATATCAATATATTTGTTATCTTTAAATGAAGTCTTAAATGTAGTTTTTGGCTCTGTAAACTTTTTATTAAATGTTGCTGCTACTTCTTTTGCTATCCCAATAACACTGTAACAATCAATTCTATTTGAAGTAATTTCAAAATCATATAGTATATCATCAAGATTCATAACTTTTATGGCATCATCACCAGGTTTACAATCCATATTTGACATATCAAAGATTCCATCATTATTACCGCCATATAAGTCTGCTGGTCTTCCAAGTTCTCCAATAGAACATAGCATCCCAAATGACTCAATCCCACGAAGTTTTCCAGCATTAATTTTTATTCCATCAGGATAATCATTATTGTCATGAGCAGATGCTGCAACCTTTCCACCTACAAGAACTGCAGGACAAAGCATACCTTCATATACATTTTTTGCACCAGTAACTATTTGTATAGTTTCTGATCCAGTATTCGCTTTACAAATAACTAACTTATCCGCATCAGGATGTTTTTCTATCTTTTCAATTTTAACAACAATTATCTTTTCAAGATTTTTATTTAATTTTTCATATGTTTCAATTTTAGTTCCAGTTAAAGTTATCGCTTCAGCAAACTCTTTGCCTGAAACATCTAAATCTTTAACATAATATTTTAAAAATTTATGTGAAGCTTTCATATAATCACCTTTAACTTAGCCTTAATCAAATTGACTTAAGAAACGGACATCATTTTCATAAAGAAGTCTCATATCATCAATTTCATATTTAAGAAGTCCAAGCCTCTCTATACCCATACCAAATGCGAATCCTTGACATTTATCTTTATCAAGACCACATAATTCATAAACTCTTGGGTTGACCATTCCACATCCTAAAATCTCTATCCATCCCTCACCTTTACAAAATCTACAACCTTTACCGCCACATTTAAAACAACTTACATCCATTTCTGCACTTGGCTCAGTAAATGGGAAATGATGTGGTCTAAATCTTGTCTTTATATCTTCTCCAAAAAATGATTTTGCAAATGTAGTAAGTGTTCCTTTCAAATCAGCAAACGAAATATTATCAGAAACTACTAACCCTTCTATCTGATGGAATGTAGGCGAATGAGTGGCATCAACTGAATCAGATCTAAAAACTCTACCAGCTGAAATAATGCATATAGGAAGTTTCCCTTTTTCCATAACACGAGCTTGAACAGGGCTTGTCTGAGTTCTAAGTAAAACTTTATCGTTAATATAAAATGTATCTTGCTCATCACGAGCTGGATGACCTTTTTCTATATTTAACTTTTCAAAATTATACTCATCATACTCAATCTCAGGTCCAGTAACAACTGTATAACCCATCTTTTCAAATATATCTCTTACATCATTAAAAACTATGGTGCAAGGATGTAAATGACCTATGTCAACTTTTTTTGATGGTAATGTAACATCAATTGCTTCCTTTTTTAACTTCTCATTTAAAATAACATCATTAAATGATTTTTGTCTATCTTTAATCAATTCATCTATTGAATTTCGTGCTTCATTAATTATTTTCCCTAACTTTTTTCTATCCTCTTCAGCCATATCTCTAAATGTCTGCATAATAGCCGTGATTTCACCTTTTTTTCCAAAATAATTAACTTTAATATCATCTAATTCTTTTAATGATGTGGCTTCTTTTATTTTATATAAAGCTTTTTCTTTTAATTCATCTATATTTATCATATTGACCTTTTTTAATTGACTTTTTTCAACAATTGCTGTAAGGAGATAATATTTATCCCTACAATATTATTAAATATTAATAATAGTCGTAGGGGCGGATATTATCCGCCCCTACAGTGTCGCGAACTTTGGGCGACATTATTTTAAATTTTGTTTTACAATCTCAGCAATTTTTGAAAATGCTTTTTCATCAGATACTGCCATCTCAGCAAGCATCTTTCTATTTAATGTAATATTTGCTTTCTTTATTCCATACATAAACTTACTATATGAAATATCATTAAGCCTACAAGCAGCATTAATTCTTGTAATCCATAACTCTCTAAACTGTCTCTTTCTTTCTTTTCTACCTCTATAAGATTCAGTAAGTGCTCTCATCACACTTTGTTTAGCAACTCTATATTGTTTAGATCTTGAACCTCTAAATCCTTTTGCGAGTTTTAAAACTTTTTTATGTTTTCTTTTGGCATTCATTCCGCCTTTTATTCTTGCCATAATTATCTCC
>CADCOW010000083.1 GCA_902803205.1 uncultured Eubacteriales bacterium
GACTTATCACTTAGTGAAAAGATTGAAAGATATTTACTTTTATCTTTTTTAATTTTTATTTTCCCTTCACTCACTGCCATAAGTGTTGCATCACTTGATAAAATTCTTGCCACACCCTTATGTTCCACTATATATTTCATAAGAGAAATATTTGCAAATGAATGATCTATACGACCGCCAAGTGCACATATAATATCTATATATTTATATCCATTTCTTAATGCATATTTTACTGCAAGCCCTGTATCTGTATCATCTTTAATTGAGTTTACTGCAATAATATTTGCATTATCACGTGGCATTTTTGAAGAATCAAAATCTCCAATAATAATATCAGGCTTTATTTTTAATTTATTGGCATATAAATATCCTTTGTCACAAGCTAATACCAAATTATACTTTTCTTGCAATTTTATTTTTTCAAATATACCACCTGAAACAATTAAACACTTTTTCATATCTTATTGATATTCTCTCTTAAAATTGTTAATCATTTTTCTAACAGGCTCAACACTTATAACAATAAGTGATAATATACATTCAGTAAAAATATAACTACCATTATATACTACAGTATAAACAATTGGATTCCAACCTTCTGGTGCATACTCTTTAAAAAATACATAGCCTGAAATAGAACTTGACAAAAATCTTATACAACATACAATTATAAATCCAAGCATAAAATTTTTTTCATTTTTTCCAAATAAACCTGCAAGTCCAAAACAAGAAAATCCTATTATATAATCTAATATTAGTTGCACTGGATGTACAATATACGGGTCAACTATAAGTTGCAATAATGAATATGATATGCTTGCCATAAGCCCATACTTAATCCCAAAAAAATAAGATGGCAATGAAATAAATAGCATGGAAAATAGGGTAATACTTCCACCGAATGGCAAATGTAATAATTTTACAAAACTCAAAACATATGCTATCGCAACAAAAACAGCAGCAATAGTAAATTTCTTTATATTAGCAGACATATATGCCTCCTGTATAATCAATATATTTATTATTATACCATTTTTACATATATTTATAAAGATAAAAATATAATTTTCATATATAATATCTTTTTTTAATAACATTAATGACTTATTACTTCATTTTTTGTTTATTTACTCCATCTACCTTTTATCTACATATGTCCAACAATCTATATTGTCTTTATATAAATAAATATCTATCTGCCCACTCTCACCAGTTTTCAAAATTTCTGAGCCAGTCTTTTTTATAGAGTTTATGGTCTCCTGATTAGGGTGTCCATAATTATTATTCTTACCATATGAAAATATTGAATAATTAGGTGATACTACATCAAAAAATTCTGGCAAGTTTGAATTTTTAGAACCATGATGTGGCACTTTTAGTATTTCCACATCCATATTATTCCTTGCAAAATTATCATTTAACATTCTATTCATAGTGTTTAGTCCTATATCTCCAGTAAAAAGTGCAGAATAATTATTATAGTCAAGTCTAAAAGTAAGCGACATCTCATTTTGGTCTATCTTTTTTGATTTTAATGAACTTTCATTCGGGCTTAAAACAACTAATGATAAATTATCTTTAAATGTTTTTACATCTCCTTCTTTCATATAACATACATTTACATTTGCAATCTCTGCGATAGCACGAAGTTTATCAAAACTCTTATCAATAGTAGCCGTAATAGGTAGAATTAAATTTTTGATTTTTATTTCATCTTCATTTTCAAGTAAGTATATAATTCCATTTGTATGGTCAGCATCAGCATGAGTAATATATGCATAATCAATGTGATCTATGGCTCGTGATTTTATATGTGGAGACAAAATGTATTGACCATTACTTTTATTTGAAGTAGAGCCACCATCTATGGTTATAATCAAATCTCCTGCTTCAATAAGTATACTATCACCCTGACCTATAGATAAAAATGTTATTCGCATATCATTATGAATACGAACTGAAATAACAAGTATGGAACATATAAGTAATATAATACATAAGATAGTACAAATTATATTTTTAGAAACTATAGTTTTTTTTCTAAAAATACTTATCTCATCATTATTTCTTTGCCACTTTGGTATATAAATACTTTTTAATACAAAAAAAATTATAAATAATACCACATAAAAACATAATATCTCATATAAAGTAGGTCTTCCAATTACTATAAGATGATAAGGCAAAATTTCTACTATCTCACATAACTTATCATAAATTAAAAATATTATATGAACCACAAACACTATTATTTTTCCAAGTTGTATATTTATAAAAGAAAAACCAAGTCCTATAAGCCCAAAACCAAGCACTAATGACATAAGTGGTATCACAATTAGATTTAAAAATATACTATAAAGTGAATAAGTAAAATAATGATAAATTGTGATGGGATATAAAAATAGTGTAAGAATTATAACCGCAGGTACACGCCATCTAACATAACTAAACTCTGAAGATTCATTCTTAACTATCTTAGGCATATATTTTTTATCCCTACAGTCAAACTCTTTGCCTTCAAAAGATTTTATACCTTTCTCTCCTACAATTACTTTGTGGTTAAGTGCAAAAATTGCAACATACGAAAATTGAAATCCAGCATTAAATAATAAATATGGTCTAAGCATCAAAAATATAAATGCAATAATATAAAGTGTATTTTTTGAATCATAAGTTCTTCCAATAGATAACGACAAAAATCTAACAAAAAGCATAGTTATCGCTCTAAGACTTGCAGAACTTGCATCTATAAATATTCCATACAATATTATAAATATAGTAACAATACTTGCCGACACATTCACAGATAGTTTTTTTCTTAAAAGTTCAAAAAGTGCAAGTCCAAGTATAGATAAATGAAGTCCTGAAATTGCAAGTATATGTGCTATTCCATTGTCTGAAAATTGTTTCCGCTGCTCCCTATCTATGGTAGATTTATCTCCTGTAACCATTGCTGAAAAAAGTCCAGCATCTTTTTCATTAAATATCTTTTTTATCTGTGAATTAATAATTACTTTTATTTCATATATTTTTTGGCGAAGTTTGTCATAATCAGTATTTATTATAGTAATATCATTTGCAAACGACATAAATACTATACCATCAGACCTGTAAAATACTTTTTGATTAAATTCTCCTTCATTTGCTGGTTCATCCAATATTGATATACCACCATTTACTTTTATATAATTACCAATTTTGATATTATAAGTATTTAAAATGTCATCCCCAAAATAGCAACGACATTTTCCTATAGATAGACCATTGGATATACAATCATTTAAAATAAAAAAATTACTATTGGTACTTCTTCCTCTACTCTCTATTCTTCCAGTAATTATCTTATTTCCTTTTTCAAGCCTTTCAATATTAGCAACATAGTCATCAAATGTTTTTTCTACATATTTAAATCTTAAAAAAGAAATAACACCAATTATTAAAATTACTAATATCGTTCTTATATAAAGTTTATTTTCAAAAAATAATTTTCCATACAAAAAAATAGCAATGGCTAAAAGTATCAATAAAAATAATTTTGATACAAAGCCTGTTGCTATCAAAATGCCTATAATTTCTGCACACAAAAATAAAAATGCAGGTCGTCTAATTTTCATTCACTTTTTTGTAAATTGCTGCTGCCACTGCTCCAGCACCGATATGACAACCGATAACTGTAGACAATTCATCCATAACGACATTAGTATCAAATGCATCTGAAATCTCTGCTCTAAACTTTTCTGCTTCATCTATGCACTCTGTATACGCTACCCCTATAACAAAATTATCAATAGGCTCTCCCGGGAACATTGAGTTCATATCATTTAATACAAAGTTTAAAATAGATTCTTCAGCCGCTTTAAGTCCTCTTGCCTTTTTAACCACTTCA
>CADCOW010000084.1 GCA_902803205.1 uncultured Eubacteriales bacterium
AGTTCTTAATGATTTGATTTTAACAGCGATTTGGAAAAAACTACCCGAGCCAGTTCCTGTTAAAAGATTAACTGGAATCTCAATTAAGACAAAACCAAATATTCTTACATATACGGTCGGTAATAAATTAAATCCAAAAGGACTTGTAATTATACTTAAATATAGTGATAATACAGAAGAAGAAGTTGCTTACTCATCTGAGAATAAAAATTTATTTATATTTGAACCAAGTCTTGATACGAAATTAACAAAGGATCATTCAGTAGTGACAGTGACTTATAAAGGGAAGAGTGCAGCTTATGGTATTATAGTAAAAAGTAAATCAAGTGATGATGATAGAGATAGTGGTGGAAGTTCCAGTGGAGGTGGTGGAAGCAGTGGTATAGGACCTATTTCAAATAATAACCAAGTGCCAAATACAACATATATTAATCAAATCAAAAGTATAAAAGCTGTAGTAATGACAGAACAAATCTCATGGGAGTATAAACCTATAGAAAATAAATACAAAATGAATATAACTATTGGTGATACAACTATATCTGCTGAGAATGGATTTTATCTATTGGTGGGAACTGTAAATCAAAATGTTAATGGTGTTATGAAGCAAATTGAAACTACATCGACATATTATTTTGATGCTACTGGCAATATGGTCACAGGTTGGATAAATACAGTAGATGGTCATTGGTATTTTATGAAAAATACTAAAGATATGACTGAAGGACAGTTGGTAGTACTTGGTTGGTATCAGATACAAAATAAATGGTATTATTTTACGGCAGATGGAAGTATGCTTGTAAATAGTATAACACCTGATAACTATTTTGTAGGTGCAGATGGTGCATGGGTACAATAAGTGGGTGTGAAATTGTTTATAAAATACCCTTAAAACAGAATTATTTGGAATGAGAAGGTGTGATAAGTATTTAAAATACTTATTATGCAAAAACAAATATGAATAATAATATTAAAAAGATTTTAATAGTGATACTTGGGATAGTATTTATAATAGTAGGGATTGTTTCAAGAAAAATGACTGATTTATGCACAGAAAAAGTAACAGCAAGAGTTGTAGATCACTTTATGAGTCATGAAACTGATGAGTCTGGTAATAGTAGAGTGTTATATGAACCTGTTATAGAGTACATATATAATGGTGTTTCATATGATGGTCATTTAAGTGCTGGAGAGGGTTATGACATAATGTACCCACAAGGCACGGAAATTGAAATAATGATTAATCCAAAAAACCCTAAGATGTTTACTTTTAGTACAAATGATTTTGTCACAAAGTATTTTCATTTTTTCTTTATTGGGCTTGGAGCAATAGTTAGTATATATGGATTGTATTCGATAATAAAAAAAGATTGATTAGATATAGTAAATGGAAATGGTGAGTGGGTGCAATAAATATATGATTTGTTGACTTGTCATAAGTTTAAAATATAAAAGATATAAATAAGATATAAATGTATTTGATAAAACAATAAAAACAAAAGGAGAAAAAGTATGATTTATGATTATGTAGTAAAGAAAGCAGACGGAACAGATTTAAACTTAAGTGACTTAAAAGGAAAAGTAGTTATGGTTGTAAATACTGCAACCAGTTGAGGATTTACACCTCAGTATGCTCAGTTTGAGCAAATGTATCAGAATTATCATAATCAAGGTTTTGAAATTTTAGATTTCCCTTGCAATCAATTTGGTGGTCAAGCTCCTGGAACCGATGAAGAAATAAGAGATTTTTGCAAAAATCGCTTCCATACAACATTTGAGCCTATGAAAAAAATTGATGTAAATGGTGAAAATGCCATACCATTATTTACTTATCTTAAAGAGCAGAAAGGTTTTGAGGGATTTCCAAGTGGTAGTGATAGAATGGAAAAGATGCTTGCAAAAATTGATCCTGATTGGGATAAAAATTCGGATATTAAATGGAATTTTACAAAGTTTATAATAGATAGAGATGGAAATGTAGTTGCAAGATTTGAACCTATGATTAATTTTGAAAAGGTTGAAGAGTGCGTTAAATCATTATTATAAAATGTAGGGAAGTTTTTATGGGTAATTATATTATAGCTACATCATCTGCTTGTGATTTGACAAAAGAATATTTGGATGAACATCATATTCCATTTATTTCATACACATATACAGCAAATGATGAAATTTATGAAGATGATTGTAGTGAAAAGTCTCGTACACTCGGCTATAAAATGATGCGAGACGGTAGTATGCTCAAGACATCAATGATAAATGAGTTTTTATACTACGAGTTTTTTAAAAATTTGCTTATGACTGGGAAAGATGTGATTTTTTTGGATATGTCCAAAGAAATGTCAGTTTCATTTGCAAATGCAATAAATGCATCAAAAAAGATAAGAGATGAGTTCCCAAATCAAAAGTTGTATGTAATGGATACTTTTTGTATATCTGGTGGGCTTGGAGTATTAGTTGAAAATATGGTAAAACTTTCGGAAGAAGGTAAAACTTTTGATGAAGTAATATCTTGGGGAGAAGCAAACAAATTAAAAATTGCTCACAGATTTACTGTAGATGATTTGAAATATCTTAGAGCAAGTGGTAGAGTTTCAAATGCTTCTGCCTTAATTGGGTCAATATTATCAATAAAACCAGTTTTATATGTACCAGATAGGGGAACACTTGATGTAGTTGAAAAAGTACGAGGTAGAAACACTGCTATTAAAATTTTAACAGAAAGTGTAATTAGTGATTTAAGTAAAATTGACTTAACAAATGAAACAATACATATCTTACACGCAGATTGTAAAGAGGAAGCAGAATTTATAAAAGAAGGTATCGCTAATTCTTGTCCACAGATTAAAGAAATACGAGTATCAAGTCTTGGCATTGTTATAGGTGCACATGTAGGACCTGGGCTTCTTGCTATGTTTTATCTTTGTGATGGAAGAAGACCTTAAAAGATACTAAAAAAAATTATGTTAAATCAATTTTCAAGAACTGAATTATTATTTGGAAAAAATGCAATGGAGAAATTATTTAATTCTCATATTGCAGTTTTTGGTATTGGTGGTGTTGGAAGTTATACTGTTGAGGCATTAGTTAGGTCTGGAGTTGGAGCGATTGATATTTTCGATGATGATAAAGTGTGTTTAACAAATATTAATAGACAACTTTTTGCACTTAGAAATACAGTCGGTAAATATAAAGTTGATGTAGCAGAGGAAAGGTTGCTTGATATAAATCCCAATGTTAAAATCAAAAAGCATATTGTTTTTGTAACTAAGGAAAATATAGATGACATTGATTTTTCAAATTTGGATTATATAGTGGATGCCATTGATACTGTTACTGCTAAAATATCTCTTGTAGAAAAGGCAAATGAATATAATATACCTATAATATCTGCTATGGGTGCTGGTAATAAAATAGAACCAACAAAGTTTGAAGTTACAGATATTTATAAGACAGAAGTTTGCCCACTTGCAAAAGTTATGAGGTCGGAGTTAAAAAAGAGAGGAATAAAAAAATTAAAGGTGGTGTATTCAAAAGAAACTCCAATCAAATTGAAAGAAACTGATAATTTATGTAATGAGAATAATTGTATTTGTCCGCCAGATGCAAAAAGAAAATGTAGCAAGAGAAGACAAATTCCTGGAAGTAATGCATTTGTGCCACCGGTTGTTGGGCTTATAATTGCAGGAGAAGTTATAAAAGATTTAATAAATATCTCATACTGAAAATTGGTAAATAAAAATTTCTTATGTGAGATATAAAAAATAAAAATAGTAGTAAAAGAGTATTGCATATATATTCAGCAAGATGGAGGCAGGAAATGAAAAGAATAATATCAATAATTTTAATTGTATCTATGATTTTTACTATGGGGGGTTTTGCGACACTCGCAGACTCTATTTCTGATGTTGTAGGGGCGGATACCATCCGCCCAATTGATGGTGTGAGTGATGACACCGTAGGGGCGGATACCATTTGCCCAATCAATGGTGCGAATGATGACACCGTAGGGGCGGATACCATCCGCCCAATTGATGGTGCGAATAATGAAAATGTTGGGGCGGATATCATCCGCCCAATTGATGGTGCGAATGATGATAGTGTAGGGGCGGATACCATCCGCCCAACTGATGGTGAGAATGATGATAATGTAGGGGCGGATATCATCCGCCCAACTGTAAATGCAGATAATGTAAGGGTGAGTAGTAGTAGTGATATAGATGATGAGTTTGAAGAAACTATAATTGATTATTCCGAAGAACCAGAAGAGGATATTATCAATTTAGTCGTAGGGGCAGAAAGTGACACTGTAGGTGCGGATACCATCCGCCCAAATGATGGCGCGAATGATAACACCAATGTCGCGAATGATAACACTGATGGTGTAAATGATGATACTGTAGGGGTGGATATCATCCGCCCAAATGATGGCGCGAATGATAATACTGTAGGTGCAGATGATTACATTGTAGGGGCGGATACCATCCGCCCAAATGATGGCGCGAATGATAACACTGATGGTGCAAATGATGATACCGTAGGGGCGGATATCATCCGCCCAACTGATGGTGACAATCAGCAAAATAATGATAACAATAAATATAATATATCTACAAATAGTAATGCAGAAGAAATTTTAAATAGTGATGAAAATGTCACATCAATAGAAAATACTAAAT
>CADCOW010000085.1 GCA_902803205.1 uncultured Eubacteriales bacterium
AGTATAACAGGCAATCGCAATTCCAGAAGACTCTATGGTTAAAATCTTATTAACATCGCTCCCGTCATATAATTTCTTAAACTCTTCTCCAATCTTTCTCATAAATTTAACATCTACTTGGTGATTTAAAAATGAGTCTACTTTAACTATGTTGTTTGGACAAATTTTTCCTTCTTTCAAAATTTTTTCTTTTAACTCTTTCATAAAACTCCTTTTTGCTACTCATAAGTTTGTGACAACGGGCTCATAAAGTTCACCCATACATTTACAATATTCCTCTCTCTACAAGTTCCTTTCGAAGATCTTTTACATCTCCAGTAAACACATATCCGTCCATACCTGTCCTTTTTGCCCCAAAAATATTTATAATCAAATCATCTATAAAAAAACACTCTTCAGGTTTTAAATTAAACTTTTCGTAAAGAGCCTCATAGATTTTTGGGAAAGGTTTAACCTCCTCAACATCACAAGATACAACCTTACCATCAAAATACTTATGAGCAGGAATTTTTTCCCAATAATCATGTTGATTAAAACCAGCATTTGACAAAAGATAAATTTTATATCCTTTATCTTTTAATTCTTTGACAAGTTCTTCCATCCCCTTTATAGGTGTAAGATATTGATCCCAGTGAAGTATTACTTCTGAGACTTTATCTCTATACTCTTCTCCTATACCTTGAACAACATGGTCAACAAACTCTTCTTCAGATATCTTCCCATAATCCATATATATAGATTTATAATTAAGATATGCTGCTTTAAATAATTTTACTTCTTCTTCCTTATTCTTCAAATTAAGCTTACCTACATACTGCATAGGATTAAAGTCAATAAGTACATTTCCCATATCAAATATAATATTCTTTATCATAAAACTCCTACTAAGGCTTATATAGCCATTTTAATTAAGTTCTTTGTTCATACTTTGCATAGTGTTCTTTATTGTTTTTAAAACCTTTTCATAATCCATTCTCTTAGGTCCTACAATTCCTATAGTTCCTTTCATACCATTACCAAAATCACAATTTGCAGTAACTATTGAACAATCTTTCATCGCATTTACAGATGATTCTTCACCAATATATACTTTTAACCCTCTCTCTTCATTTTCATTATTTGCTTTTTCAACCAATTTTGCTAAATCTTTTTTCTGTTCAAATGTTTCAACCAAATCACTTACATTATTATTCTCTGCAAATTCTTTATACTTAAAGAAATTATTTGAGCCATAAGTCCATATATTATCAACTTCATCACTTACTGCAAAAGTCTTAGAAATCTCTTCAATAATAGTTTTTATTTCAAATTTATTCTTCTTTAAATTATTTATCTCATCATTTACCTTTTCACTATCAAGATTTGATACTATTTCACCTGACAAAATATTATTAAGTGTCTCATTTAAATCTAAAATTACTTTAGCATCAATTATTTTATCAAATTCCACAATCTTAGTTTTAACTACATTTCCTTCTGCCACAACTACTATAAGTATTTTTTTATCACCAAGATTTGATAACTGAACATACTTGATTTTACTATTATTAATTGATGGACCTGCTATCATGGCTGCATAATTTGTATTATTTGCAAGAGTTTTTACAAATGTTTTAAGCATATCTTCTAACTTATCAACTCTTGCATTCATCTCAGTTTTTAAGTTCTTAATCTCATTTTCTTTTTCTTTCATTAAATTATTTACATAAAGACGATAACCTTTATCTGATGGGATTCTACCAGCAGAAGTATGTGGTTTTATAATATACCCAAGTTCTTCAAGATCTGACATCTCATTTCTAATAGTTGCTGAACTTAATGCATTTCCAATTCTTTTACTTATAGTTCTTGACCCAACTGGCTCGCCTGTTTCAAGATAAAGTTTTATGATAGTCAAAAGTATATCTTTTTTTCTTTCATCTAAAACTTGAGAGTTTTCACTCTCAACTATTTCTAATTTTGTTTTACTTGATTTCCTTGCCATATCATCACCATATAAGTTATTTTAATTAAACTTATGATTAAATACTAAAAATTGTGTCTATATATAAATATTATATTTTTAATAATTTACTATATCAATAAATTCTTCTTTTAAACTTGCACCGCCTACAAGTCCACCATCTATATCTTCTTTACTAAATAGTTCATTCGCATTTTTTGAATTTACTGAACCACCATACTGTATTCTTATTTCATCTTTTACTTTATCATTATAAAGTTTACCTATTATATCTCTAATAAACTTACATACTTCCTCTGCTTCATCAGATGTAGCTGTCTTACCAGTTCCTATTGCCCATATAGGTTCATATGCTATTACTGTATTCATTGCATTTACATCACTTACATTTAAAAATGCTGATTTAATTTGTTCTTCAATAAACTTTTTATATGTTCCATTTTCACGAAGCTCTAAACTTTCTCCACAGCATAGTATTGGCTTAAGCCCAGACTCATGAGCCTTTATTAGTTTTTTATTAATCATAGTATCATCTTCTTTAAAAATATTTCTTCTTTCACTATGACCAATTATTACGTATTCTGCTCCTGCATCTAATATCATCTTTGCTGATATTTCTCCAGTAAATGCACCTTTATCTTCAAAATAAAAGTTTTGAGTGCCAAGTCTTATGTTTGTTCCTTTAAGGCATTCCTTAGCAGTCGTCACATCAATAGATGGAACAATAAAAACTACATCAACCTTATCTGTATTACACTTGTCTTTGAGTTTCCCAATCAGTTCTTTTGTTTCACTAACTGTCATATTCATTTTCCAGTTACCAGCAATAATTTTTTTTCTCATACATTATCCTTTCAGGTGAATGGTATGCACCTACTTGGCTCATAAGAAAAGCCTTAACAAATTATTTTTATATTCTTTATTGTGGTTGTCCTGTTGAGCTATTACCACCTGGAGCCATCTCAACTACTACTCCACTTTCAGTTGGTGCAACAACCTGTATAGAGTTTTCTCTCCTTGCAGTAGTAATACTTGAATTTCTCCGTTCAGTAACTTCTTCTCTTCTTGTCTCTATGAATTTTTTGGTTTGCAATACTCCATCTTCATCTACATATGTATTCTCTTCAAACGCAGTAGGAGTATGTCCCTGATATATAGTTTGGTGGTCAAATTCTCTACTTATCTCCTTATCACCCTCTTTTACCACTTTAAATACTTGCCACTCACTACCTTTACTACCTTTACTTGCTTTACCTTCATTTATGATTGATATAGTAGGCTCATCTATGTCTTGTATCTTAACTGAAACAAGATTTTGAGTATGATTCTCACTTAATAGTGGCACAGCAAAAATATCAATCTTAACTTTTTGCTTACTATAACTTGCTTTTATTCCTATTGTATAATTACTTGTATTTAAAAATCTATAATCTGGACCATTAAATGACACTGTAGCATCAAGACCAGGTGTTATATAACTTGGTTCAAATGTATGTGATTTCCTATATGTAGATATAAGCCCTGCCCCAAATACTGCATTATATAAAGTTGTACTCACTTGACAAATACCACCACCAAGTTCTTCTATAACCTGTCCTTCAAGATAAGCTGTCGCATAGTCAAAACCTCTTTCCTCAGTCCTTTCACCTATTACTTTGTTAAATGAAAACTCTTGTCCAGGTTTTAAAATGTAACCATTTAAAGCTTCACAGGCAAGTTTTATATTTTTATTTCTCTTTTCATTATCACTTGTCCAAGTTTCATACATTGATACATACTTATATCTTGATCTAACCGATGGACCTTCAGCATCAACTATATTAAGTACTGTCCATATCTCAGTATTAATATTTCCATTATTTACTTCATCAATTATTTTTTTTCTAAGTGCATCTTCATCAACTATGTATCCTTTATGATCATCACCAAAAGTAAATTCATTTCGTTCTTTGCTAAAACCTTCTATTTGACCTTTTACAGCTTTTGTATTCCAAAGCCTTGCTAATTGAGATAAAGAACTATCAAGAGTTTCATCATTTGTTTGAACTTTAAAAATAAAATCAGCTTTAAAATCTGATGATTTAACATCTACATCTTTCTTATTAAACTCATTACTTGTTGTATATAAATATTTATCATAAATATCATCTATTAATTTCTTAATCTGCCCTTCAACAAAATCTGGTAGTTTAAATGTTGTTTTATTTGCTTTAATTGTAATGTCTTGCAAAGGATTTTCAACATTAACTTCTTGTCCAGTACCAAGATTGTCACTACCTTTTGCCACCATATATTTATTAAGATCAGTATCTTCTACCTTTTCTCCATATACAGGCATCTCAAAAATATCTATTTCTGGGTTGCTATTTGATATTGTTATATTAAAATCATATGAGCCAAGCACTTTATCATAGACTTCTTGTTTAGTTAATCCTTTTATAGCAAGTGGCTCTTTCATACCAATAATCGAAAAATCAATATAAATATCTTGCTTCATTTGCACATCAGTATAGCCTTCAAGTTCTTTCTTTGCACTCCTATATTGAAGAAACTTGTATGCACCAAAAATTGCTATTGATAATACAAATATCACAACGAAAACCAATGCTAATATTTTTGGCAAAACACTTTTTTTTCTTCTTCTACTAAGTCTATACCGGTTTACTGCATCTCTTGAACGAGTTAAATTTCTATTTTTACCATATTCTGTTCTACTATCATAATTTCCCATATAAAACTATATTCCCATTTCTCACATAATTAAATATACTATTTAACAACAAAATTTATAATTTTCCCTTTTACATAGATTTGTTTTATAATTTCACCAGTCAATTTATCTATAACCACATTTTTTGCTGATTCAAGTGCTTCCTTTTCTTCTACATTTGCATCTAATTCAACAAAACCTCTTGTCTTTCCATTAATCTGTATTGGAAGTTTAATTGTATCAGCATGAGTAAGTTTTTCATCATAAATTGGCCACTTTTCACTAAATACTGTTTTATCATTTCCAAGCATATGATAAAATTCTTCTGCTATATGAGGTGCAAATGGTGCTATTAGGATAGAAATAATTTTTAATGTTTCTTTATCAATATAGCCTTGTTTTTTATCAAGATCAATAAGTGCATTTGTAAATTCCATGAATCCAGAAACAACAGTGTTAAGCGAAAACTTTTCAAGTCTATCAGTCACTGCCTTTATAAGGTTATGTCTTATAAAGAGACTTTCTTTAGTTTCTTTTCCATCTTGCTTTACATTTTTTTCTACAAGATTATAAAGTCTATTTAAATATTTATATACTCCTTCTATTCCTCTATCATCCCATGCTGCATCCATATCTGGTGGTCCTATAAAAAGTTCATACATTCTCAATGTATCACATCCATAATTTTCAACCATCTCATCAGGATTAATTACATTCCCAAGTGATTTGCTCATTTTTACACCTTTTGGTCCAAGTATCATTCCTTGATTAAATAGTTTATGGAAAGGTTCATCAAAACCTACTACACCTATATCATATAAAAATTTAGTCCAGAATCTTGAATAAAGTAAATGTAAAACTGCATGCTCTACACCTCCTATATACATATCAACTGGGAGATATTTATCAGCAAGTTTTCTGTCAACCAATGCTTTATCATTATGAATATCTATATATCTTAAAAAATACCATGAAGACCCAGCCCACTGAGGCATTGTATTAGTTTCTCTTTTTGCTGGTCCTCCACATTTTGGACATTTGCAATTCACCCAATCTGTTATATTTACAAGTGGTGATTCTCCAGTCCCAGATGGTTCATAAGACTCAACATCAGGCAATTTAAGTGGCAGTTCTTCTACTGGCACAGCAACATTGCCACACTTTGGACAATGAACTATAGGTATTGGTTCTCCCCAATATCTTTGTCTTGAAAAAACCCAATCTCTTATTTTATAATTAACTGTTTTCTTTCCTATACCTTTCTTTTCAAGTTCTTCTGGAGCATTTTTTTTCAACTCACTTGAAATTCTACCATTCCACTCACCAGAATTAATTACAATACCATCAGTAGATACAAATGCTTCTTCCATACCCTTGTCGAATTTATGTTCATCATCTTTTGGTGCTATAACTGGTACAATATCAAGACCAAATTTTTTTGCAAATGCAAAATCTCTCTCATCATGTGCAGGTACACACATTATTGCTCCTGTACCATAATCACTTAATACATAATCAGATATCCAAATTGGAATTTTTTTGCCATTAAGCGGATTAATTGCATATGCCCCAGTAAATACACCTGTTTTGTCTTTATCAGATACCGACATTCTATCAACATTCGTTTTCATAGAGGCAGTCTTTATATAATTTTCAACTTTCTCTTTATTTTCAGCAGTAGATAATATCTTAGCATATTCGTGTTCTGGTGCAAGAACCATAAAAGTAGCACCATAAAGTGTGTCAGGTCTTGTTGTATATACTGTTATCACATTATCAAAATTTTCAACTTTAAAATAAACTTCTGCACCATATGATTTTCCTATCCACTCAGTTTGCATTTTTTTAACTTTTTCTGGCCAGTCAAGTTTATCAAGGTCATTTAAAAGCCTTTCTGCATAATCGGTAATCTTCAGCATCCATTGACGAAGATTTTTTTTAGTCACAGGAGTATGACATCTTTCACAACAACCATCTACAACATCTTCATTTGAAAGACCTGTCTTACAACTTGGACACCAATTAATTGGAAATTCTTTTTCATATGCAAGACCTTTTTCAAAAAGTTTAACAAAAATCCATTGTGTCCATTTATAATAATCAGGATCAGTAGTTTTTAATTCCATATCCCAATCATATACTGCAGCAATTTGTTTAAGTTGCCTCTCAAAATTCTTTATATTTTCATCTGTAGATATACTTGGATGAACATGCATCTTGAGTGCATAATTTTCAGCAGGTAAGCCAAATGCATCAAAACCCATAGGGTGAATTACATATTTTCCTTTAAGTATTTGATATCGTGACCATGCATCAGAAATAACATACCCTCTCCAGTGTCCTACATGAAGTCCAGCTCCACTTGGATATGGAAACATATCAAGACAATAATATTTTTCTTTTTTATCATCTTTAGGATTTACCGGATTTTTTTCCCAAAATTCATTCCATTTTTTTTCAATTTCAAAAAAATTATAAGCCATAAACTTTCCCCTATACCTTTATATCAGATAACTTTTTAAGTGCAATAAGTGTTTTTTCATATTCACTATCACTTACCCCAATAATTACATTTATTCCGCTTGACCCAAGGTCTATCATCTTTACTCCAATATTTGCTTCATGAAGACATTTAAATATTTCAAAAGTAATCTCTTTATGATATATCATGCCTTCTCCAACTATCGCTATGATACTAAGGCCATGTTCAATATTTAGTACATCAGGTTTAATTTCTTTTTTAATTTTTTCTATAAGTGTTTCTTCTTTTTCTTTTAATAATTCAGTTCTAACTATAATAGAAATAGTATCAATACCAGTCGGACAATGTTCAACAGATACTTTTTCTTCTTCAAATATTTTAAGTAATCTTGCAACAAATCCTATTTCTTCATTCATAAGAGTTTTTTGTAGTAATATAGATGTAAAGCCCTTTTTCCCTGCAATACCAGTAACCACTCTTCTCTTAACTATTGATGGGATATTATGCATAATCATAGTGCCTTTATCTTTTTTACTATTTGTATTTAAAATATTTATTGGAATACCTACTTTACTAACTGGATAAACTGTTTCTTCATGTAAAACATTTGCACCCATATATGACAACTCTCTAAGTTCAGTATAAGTGATATATTCAATAGTAGGTACACCCTCAACTATTCTTGGATCTTCAAACATAACACCTGATACATCTGTCCAATTTTCATACATATCAGCTTCTATAGCTCTTGCAACTATTGCACCAGTTATATCAGAACCACCTCTTGAAAATGTAACAATTTGTCCATCTATAGTTGAGCCATAAAACCCAGGAATTATAATTCTTTTATCTTTATATTCATCTTCAATTTTCTCTATAGCAGATTTTATATTTTTATATGAAACTTCATAATTTACTTTTTTATTATCATCAAAAATTATCAAACTCTGCATATCTAAAAATATAGCATTAAAATATATAGATAAAATTTTTGCACTTAAGTATTCTCCACGACTTGCAAGATAATCTACAGTATCACTTTTTTTTGATTCACTTAATATATTGTCAAGAACTTCAGATACATTAAAATAAATTTCAAGATTTTTCACTATATCTATATATCTTACTTTTATTTTTTCAAATATATCTTTTTGTTTTTTTATATCATTTTTATTATTGTGCAAGTTTATTAAAAGGTCTGTGATTTTATCATCATCTTTATTTCTTTTGCCAGATGCAGACACAACAACATATCTTCTATCACTATTTTCAAATATTATGTCTTTAACTTTTTTAATCTGTGATGCATCAGCGAGTGAACTTCCACCAAATTTTGCAACAATCTTTTTCATTGGCTCTACTAATTTCTATCTCCTTTAAAAGAAAATTTATAAACTGTCTTTTATAATCATTATTTTACAATCATAAATACTTATAAAACTATAACATATGTTTCAATAATTCATCATATGGTAAATCTATTATATCTCTTGGTCTTATATCAAATACAGTAAGGCAGCCAACTGTTCCATTCATTTTCTCTCTATATAATGCTCTTGCAAACGCTATTACTGCCATCGCAGTAAACTCTGGATTTGAATCAAGTTTTAAATTATATGAAATAATATGTTTATTCTCATTATTAATTCCAGTATTTCCAGATCTAATTACAAAACCAGCATGTGGCATACCACTGTGTTTCTCTCTTAACTCTTCTATAGATACGAAATTAACTATTGTCTCGTAGTCAGCAAAATAATTAGGCATTGACTTTATTTCATTCTCTATTCTTACTTTATCAGCATCATTTTCAATAACTACATAACATTCTCTTATATGTTTATCTCTTGTTGTAAGTTCTGGTGTTTCTCCATTTAACACTTTATTTACAACTTCTTTTACAGGTACTGTATATTGTTTTGCATCAACAACCCCTTTGATTCTTCTTATAGCATCACTATGTCCTTGACTTATACCCTTTCCCCAAAATGTGTAATCTTTTCCATTTGGAAGCAATGCGTTTGCATATAATCTATTAATTGAAAACATACCAGGGTCCCAGCCACATGATATCATAGCTATATGCCCATTATCTTTTGCGGCTTTATCAACATTTTTAAAATGTTCAGGAATATTTGCGTGAGTATCAAAAGTATCTATTACATTAAAATCTTTTGCTAAATCAACTGTCATTTTTGGAAGTTCTGTTGCAGAACCTCCACATATAGCAAGAATATCAATCTTATCTTTAAATTCATTTAATTCATTGACACTATAAACTTTTGTGCCAAGAAGTGATTTTACTTCTTCTTTATTTCTTCTTGTAAAAATTCCAACTAACTCAACATCTTTATTTTGAGAACAAGCAAGTTCAACACCCTTTCCTATATTACCATATCCATAAATACCAAGTTTCATATTTCTCTCCTTTTATATTTTAAGTAATAATATTTGTTTAATTTATGGTAAATAGTTCTATACATAAATTTACACAATACTATTTTTAAATTAACTATTTTATACATCTAACATATCATTCATACTATATAATTTTGCACTCTTACCTTTTATAAATTTTATAGCATTTATTGCTCCTTCTGCAAAAAGGCCTCTGTCATATGCTTCATGTTTTATAGATATACACTCATGTTCAGTAGATATAAGTACTTCATGTATGCCTACAACATTACCTAATCTTATAGCACTTATGCCTATGTCATTTTTTTCTCTCTTTTTATTACCATTTCTACCAAATACAAAATTTGCATCATTTCTCACTTCTTTTAAACCATCAGCAATTTTAAGAGCAGTCCCTGATGGAGCATCTATTTTTCTATTGTGATGTGTTTCAACAATTTCTATATCTGCATTTGGAAATGCTTTTACAATATTCTTTGCTTCTTTTATAAGAACTGCTATCCCTATAGAATAATTTGCTGCATAAAACACAGGTATCTTTTTTGAAGCTTCAATTATGATATTTTTTTCTTCTTCAGTTTGTCCAGTTGTAGCTATTATAAGTGGAATATTATTCTTTATTCCAAAATCTATCAATTCTTTGGTAAGTGAATGATGTGAAAAATCTACAACTATATCAACATCCATAGAAACTTCTTTGAATGTTGAATAACATTTTACTAAATCACCTTCACAATTTAAATTTTTATCTACTCCACATACAAGTTCAAGTTCACTATCTTGTTTAATCATTTTAGCTAACACTTGTCCCATATATCCATTATAACCACTAAGCAATACTTTCATAATCTCTCCTATACAATTTTTAAATCTTGCATTATTTTAAACATTTTTTCTTCTTTATCCTTATTCATAGTAGTAAGAGGTAATCTTAAATAATTTTTACAATATCCAAGTTTTGCCATTGCAGATTTTATAGGTATCGGATTTACCTCTGAAAACAGAGCTCTTATAAGTGGTAGATATTTTAATTGCAATTCACAACTTGACTTAACATCTCCTGCAAAAAATTTATCACATATTTCTACTGTCTCTTTTGGCAACATATTTGACAAAACAGATATAACTCCCATACCACCCATAGATAAAAATGGTGTAATCTCATCATCATTTCCAGAATAAATATACAACTTATCACCAACTAAATTAAATGCATCCATTATCTTACTTAGGTTTCCATTTGCTTCTTTTATAGAAGTAATATTATCTACTTTTGATAATTCAAGATAAGTTTCTGGTTCAATATTTACACCAGTTCTTGATGGAACATTATAAAGAATAATTGGTTTATTTGATACTTTTGCTATCTCAGTGTAACTTTTAATAAGCCCATATTGAGTCGCTTTATTATAATATGGTGTTACAACGAGAAGCCCATCAACACCAATTTCACATGCATATTTTGCAAGACTACAAGCATAGTTAGTATCATTTGAGCCAACCCCTGCAACCATAGGTACTCTATGATTTATTTTTTCTTTTGCAAACTTTAATAAATCTTTATGTTCTTTATCATTAAATGTTGATCCTTCACCTGTTGTTCCTGCAATAATAAGTGCATTTATACCTTCCTTAATTTGAAATTCAATAACTTTCTCTAAACTTTCATAATCAATACCATTTTCTGTTGTAGGAGTTATAAGTGCAGTTCCAACTCCTTTAAAAATTAATTCTTTGTTCACGATTACCTCCCAATAATATGTATCAACATTAAAAACCTAAGTATACCAATAGGAATACTTATTACTTACCATATATATTAGCACTAATCAATATATTATAATGCTAATATACCTATATTATAACAATATTTTCAATAAATTGCAAAAAATATTCATAAAGATATTAATAAAGATTATATAGTATAAAACCAATAAAAACTTATAAATTTATTATAAATTATCAACAATAGTTATACACACAAAATACACTTTATTTACACCTGAAGTTTTTAAAGCCATTGCAATTTCATTTATAGTAGAGCCAGTCGTATATATATCATCAACAATTATTACCTTGTCTATACAAAAACCATCTCTAACCAAAAAAGCACCTTGTAACTCCTTATTTCTATCAGTACTATCAAGTTTGTTTAATACTTTAGTATTTTTAGTTCTCACTATTAAATCAGTATTTACCGGTATATTTATATCATAATTCATCAATTCTTTAGATATAGACTTTGCTAATACTTCTGCTTGATTATAACTTCTCTCATTTAATCTATCTTTATGAATTGGAACTGGAATTAAACAATCTGCACCGATATCTTTAAATTTATTTTTATAAACTTTTGCTATACATTTCCCATAAAAATCAATATACTCTTTTCTTCCAAGATATTTTATTCTATGCATAGATTCTTTTACAAAATCATTATATCTTAAAAGTCCAAATCCCCACTCAAAACTATTATATAATTTTGTTTCACATCTTACACAATACATTTCTTTATCACTATTTATCATAGCACCACACTTTTTACAAGTTGGTTCTTTTATAAACTCTAATTTTTTACGACATTCATCACATAAGTATTCATTCTCCAAATTAAAACCATATGTTAATGTTTCATCACAAACTATACATCTACTTGGGAATATGAATTTTTTAATACTATCTAATATCATTATTATAAACTATATAAATACAACTTACTACAAAGTGCAGAATTTCTTATACTATCATTTTTATTTTTAAGCATTTCATTAAAATAACTTTCCATACCAACAAATATTATGCATTTTTTTGCTCTTGTGATGGCAGTATAAAGTATTTTCCTATTTAGCAACTGATATGGTGCTCTTGCCATAGGCATAATCACAACATCATATTCCGAACCCTGTGATTTATGAACAGTGATAGCATAAGCAAGAGATAAATCTATAAGATCTTTTGATATATAATATGCAATTCTATCATCATATTGAACTATGACATTTCTAATCTCTTCATCAATTTCAATTATTTTACCTATATCACCATTAAAGACTCCTACACCTTTATCTATTATTTGACCTTTGCTTGATACTATATCATATGGTATATTATAATTATTAGTCGTCTGCATAACTTTATCTCCCACTCTAAATACTGTATCAGCAACTGTAATTTCATTTTTATCAAAACTTTCTGGATTTAAAACTTGTTGAAGAGAAATATTTAAACTATCTATTCCACAATTACCTTTTTTTGATGGACATATAACTTGTATTTCATCAAGCGATATATTAAAATGATTTGGAATATTATCTTTCACTAATGTTTTTATAGTTTCTTTAATTTTATTTTCTGAATTCATATGTGTAAATATAAACTCTTCATCATTTTTATCAAAAATTACCTCTTTCCCTTCATTTACTTTATGGGCATTTATAACTATATTGCTTCCTTCACTTTGTCTATGTATCTCTGTCAATTTCTTTACTTTAAAATATCCCGAATCAATCATATCCTTTAACACTTGCCCTGCACCCACAGATGGCAACTGATCTACATCTCCAACTAATATAATTGAAACATTATCAGGCAATGCTTTCATAAGATGATACATAAGATATTCATCTACCATACTCATCTCATCTACTATCAACATATCTATTTCAAGTTTATTCTCATCATTTTTTGCAAAATACATATTTCTTCCATTTACATCTCCTGTACACTCAAGTAATCTATGAATTGTTTTTGCATCATAACCAGTAACTTCATTTATTCTTTTTGCCGCTCTGCCCGTAGGTGCAGCTATTGCAATTTTAATTCCTTTATTTTCTGCTTCTTTTAAATATTTTTTTATATTATATGTTTTGCCAGTTCCTGGGCCTCCAGTCACTATCGTTATATTATCTTTTATTTCATATAATAACTCAGAAAGATTTTTTTCTATATTATAGGCAGATTTTAAAAATACAAGTTCTTTATTGTCAATAGCATCTGTTTTAATCTTTAAATCTATTTCTAAATTATATAAAGCATCATCAAAATCATATTCACTTTCAATTTGTAAAAGAGATTTAGTGTTTTCTATAAGACTTTCTTTATATGTAAAAACATTTCCTTTCCAAAACTCACTTTCAAGTACATACATAATTCCAGCCATCACTCTTTTTATGCTATTTTCTTCATATCCATTTAATTTTGCAATTTTATCACAGATATTAAATCCAATGCCATCAATTTCAATGGCTAATCGATATGGATTTTCTGCTATAATATTAAGTGTTTCTATGCCATACTTTTCAAGTATTTTTTTTATTGTTATTGCTCCAAGGTCATATTTCTCTAATTCTATAATAATACTTATTTCATTATTTCTTTCAATTAACTTTTCTCTTAAATTCTTAATTCTTGATTCAGTCATTCCCTTTATGCCATATAATTTTTCAGGTGCATCTTTTATAACATCTATTGTATCTACACCATAATTATCTATAATTCTCCTAATTGTCACTTCACCAAGTCCTTTAACAGATAATGAAATTAAAAACTTATATATTGCCTCTATATCCTTACTTGGCATAAATACTTCGTATTTTTCAATTTTATATTGTAATCCATAATTTGGATGATTATATTCTATAACTTCTGCTTCTATATTATCTCCAATTTCTATTTTAACAATACTTCCAATTAAAGTAAAAACGGCTTTGCCATTTTTTATAAGCAAAACCGTATATCCATTCATTTCATTCCTATATATTATATTTTGAACTACCCCTTCTAACTTCATTAATCCATTTCATCTTGCTTATCAAACATCATTATTTTCTTTTGTATTCCTAAAATTACTGCTCGCATCGGGTCATCAACTCTTAGACAGTTTACACCTATTTCTTCTTTTATAGCTATGTCTAAACCATATAATTGTGACCCACCACCAGTAAGATATATTCCTTTATCAAATATATCAGCAGCAAGTTCAGGTGGTGTAAGTTCAAATACCCTTCTAATACCATGTAATATCTCTTCTATATGTTCTTTTAAAACGATATATATGTCATCATCACCAATTAATTTTTCTCCTGGATATCCATTTTGTGTACTTCTTCCTTTTACTGGCATAGTTATTGGTTTATCATCATCGCGAAGTGGTATGGCACGTCCAAGTTTAATTTTTATTTCTTCTGCAGTTCTATCACCAATTAATAAATGGTGTTGATTCTTTAAGTAATCAATTATAGCTTGGTCAAAATCATCTCCAGCAACTTTAATTGAGTTGGCTGAAACTATCCCACCAAGAGCAATAACAGCAATATCAGTAGTTCCACCACCAATATCAACAATCATACTTCCTTCTGGTTTATCTATATCAATATCAGCACCAAGAGCTGCAGCAAGTGGTTCTTCTATAACTTCAACTCTTCTTGCACCAGCTGCAAATGCTGCATCTTCAACTGCCTTCTTTTCAATCTCAGTACACATAGCAGGAACACAAATTACAATTCTTGGTTTTCTAAGTGAAACCTTACCTATTGCTTCTTCCATAAAATGCTTAAGCATTCTTTCTGTTATTGTGATATTAGAAATTACACCATGTCTAAGAGGTTTTATCGCCTTAATATTATCTGGTGTTCTCCCTATCATCTTTCTTGCTTCTTCACCATATGCAATAGGTAAATTATCTATAGTATTAATAGCCACAACAGATGGTTCTTTTGCTATTATTCCTCTCCCTTTTACATATACAAGAATAGTAGATGTTCCTAAATCTATTCCAATGTCATTACTACTAAATAACATTTAGTTAAGCTCCTCTTTAACTGGTTTTTCTAAAATTTTAAATTTATTATCTGCCAACTCTTCTGTAGTATCAATTATATCAAAATATATTTTTATTTTTGGTTCTGTACCTGATGGTCGTACTGTTATAGTTGTATTATCATCTAAAAAGAACTTAACAGTATTTGTTTTTGGAAAATCAAGAACCGACTTACTCATATCAGGGAAATTAATAATTTCACCTGTTTCATAATCATACATTTTAGTTACATTTATATCCGTCAACTTTTTAAATGGAGTTTTCCTTAACTTTTCCATAATTGAATTCATTTTTTCTTTTCCTGAAAGTCCCTCATATACAACTGAAAATGCGTAACATTTATAAACACCATAGTATTCATATAGCATATGAAGTAAATCATATAATGTAAATCCAAATTTTTTAAGTATAAGTGCCATTTCAAGAACAAGCAGAGTAGTACCAATAGCATCTTTATCTCTTACATAATCAGTAAGTGCTGCCCCATAAGACTCTTCTGATGAAAATATAAGCTTTTTAGGACTTTCATTTACAACTCTCATTATCCATTTAAATCCAGTAGGAGTTTCATGAAACTCAACATTATATTTTTTTGCAATAGCATCAAGAAGTCTTGTCGTTACAAAAGATTTTACAGCTATACAATTATTAAAATCATATTTTTTATTCTTAAAATATGCAGCGTATTCAAATATACAAGCCTCTAATTCATTACCTGTAAGTGGTACATACTCACCTTTTGCTATTTTTACATATACACCCATTCTATCTGCATCAGGGTCAGTTGCTATACATATATCAGCATCTTTTTCTTTTGCAAGTTTTATGGCCAAATCAAATGCTTTAGCTGTTTCAGGATTTGGATAATCTATTGTTTTGAAATCACCACATTCATCATTTTGTTCTTTTACTACATAGACACTACTAAATCCAGCTTGCTTAAATCCTTCTTTAAGGAAAGTATAACCTGTACCATGAAGAGGTGTATATACCACCTTTAATTCTTTGCCATGTTTCTTGCAGTAATCTCTATTTAACATACAATCAAGTGCACCTTTTAAGAAAGCATCTTCTACAGATTTTGGGATAACTGTTATTAATTTTTTATTAGGGTGAACATTTTTAGGATCTATAAAAATTTCTTCATCTTTAATACTATTTACATAATCAATAATTATTTTATCATCTGGAGGCGACATTTGTGCACCATCTTTCAAATAAATCTTATAACCATTATCTTCTTTTCTATTATGTGAAGCAGTAATATTAACACCTGCAAATGCATGTAAATATAAAACTGCAAATGATAAAAATGGTGTTGGTCTTAAATCTTTTGTAATATATACTTTTATATTAAACTCAGTAAGTACACTTGCAACATAATGTGCATATTCCTTTGAATTATTCCTGCAATCGTGAGTTATAACTACACCTTTTTTCTCTGCTTTGTTTTTTACAATATATTTAGCAAGACCAAGTGTTGTTCTTCTAACTGTAAGAAAATTCATTCTATTTGGTCCAACTCCCATAGTTCCTCTCATACCAGCAGTACCAAATTCAACAAAACATGAAAATTGATTTTTAATTCTCTCTTCATCATTTTCAATTTCTTTTAGTTCTTTTTTTAAATCTTCATCAAGAAAACTTAACTTTTTCCATTTTTCATATTCTTCCCTATAATTCATATTATCCCCCTTTATATTTTAAAAATACTTCTTCCATTATATCTATTAGAATTTTTTTGTTATTGTAAGTTCTATTTTTATGAACAATTTTTTGAATGTTTAGTAATACTGTGCCTACTTCAATCCCACTAAACCCAACTTTCATAATATCATTGCCATTTATTGCTAAATCTTTAATAAATATTGGGCAATTATTATTTTCTAATTCTTTAATATACGACTCAATTCTCTTAACTAATATTTTATCATTTTCATTAATATATATCAACCTTATAAAATCAAATACAAGTTCATAAGACAATAAATTAATAAGTTCCTTGATGTCCATTTTTATATCTATTTCATCTTTTCTGCCACATATCCTATTATATATAACTTTTGCATTTAATAGTGATTTTATCTTATAAATATTGTTATTATCCATTTTTAGGCTTTTCAATATGTAAAAAGCTTTATCAATACCTGTATTATATAATAAACATGCATATGCTATGTGTTTAGGAAGATTTGGTTCAAACTTACCAATTTTAATTTCACCAAAACCCTCACATACAAACTCAGCTAAGCCAAATTCAAATATTTTATTAACATAGATAGGATTTAAACTTGTAATTATTTTAGTCAGTTCAACTTCAACTCTTTCTTTACTTACATTTGATAACCCTTTAGCAAGTTTTATAATTGCTTTTTCAGTATCATTTTCAATTTCAAACCCTAATTTTGCAGAAAATCTAACAGCTCTAAGAAGCCTTAATGCATCTTCAGTAAACCTTTCATATGGATTACCTACTGCTCTTACAACTTTATTCTTTAAATCTTTTACACCATTAAACTCATCTACAAGTCCAGTATCATCACTATATGCCATAGCATTTATAGTAAAATCTCTTCTTAATAAATCCTCTTTTAATTCATTGACAAATTTTACAATTTTAGGGTGCCTGCTATCATCATATTCTCCATCTATCCTAAATGTAGTAACTTCAAATGTTTTTTTTATATTACCATCATAAAATAAAACTGTTATAGTGCCATGTTTAATTCCAGTATCAATAGTTTTTTTAAATATTCTTTTTATATCTTCAGGTTTTGCATTTGTAGTTATATCATAGTCATCTGGCTTTTTATGTAAAAGTTCATCCCTAACGCAACCACCAACTATATATGCATCAAATCCATATTCCTTTAATTTATTAATAATTAACTTTGGGAAATGAGGCACAATTATTTTAATTTTATTTTCATTACTTTCCACTTCTAAATTATATCATATTTTATTTACAAAATAAATAAAAAAGTGATCAAACTGACCACTTTTTTTATTTAAATTATTTATCAATATGATTTTCCCCATATTACTTCATATTTAGCAGGTTTCCCACATACAACACATTTATCTGAAAGATTTTCCTGCTCTTTTGGTATACACCTACTTGTTATTCCAGTTTCATCTTTAAGTGCTGTTTCACATTCTTCACACCCACAATGCATTGCTTTAATAAACCCTTTTTTATTATTCATTTTGTTTATTAATTCATCTTTTGTCAATGCTGTATCTATATGAGAATCAAGAAAACTTTTGGCAATGTTATACATCTCTTGTTGGATTATTTCTAATACTCTTTTCACCTCAAGCTCTAAATTATCAAGTTTTACTTCTATTTTTTCTCCAGTATCTCTTCTAACAAGTACACACACACACTTTTCTATATCTTTTGGTCCTATTTCTACTCTAAGTGGTATTCCTTTCATTTCACACTCTGCAAATTTATATCCAGGTGTTTTATCTGATAAATCAATATCAACCTTTAAACCAGATTTATTTAATCTCTCCATCAATTCTTTAGCTTTATTTACATTGTTATCATCTGTTGTTCTTATAGGTATAACCCTAACTTGAATTGGAGCAATATTAGGTGGAAGTTTTAATCCTTTATCATCTCCATGGACCATAATTATTGCACCTATAATTCTTGTTGAGAATCCCCATGAAGTTTCAGTGGCATAAACTAATTGATTATTTTTATCAAGATATTTTATATCAAAAGCTTTTGCAAAATTATCTCCAAAATCATGTGAAGTTGCAGATTGCAATGCTTTTCCATCTTTCATAATTGATTCAATGGTATATGTTGCATTTGCACCAGCGAATTTTTCTTTTTCTGTCTTTTTACCTTTAAGCACAGGTATAGCCAATTCACTTTGGATAAATTCTTCATATACTTTAAACATCTTTAAAGTAAAATCATGAGACTCTTCTTTAGTTGCATGTAAAGTATGACCTTCTTGCCAAAAAAATTCTCTGGTTCTAAGAAATGGTCTGGTTTCTTTTTCCCATCTAACAACTGAACACCATTGATTTAATAATTGTGGTAAATCTCTATAAGATTTTACAGTTTCATTCCAATAATCACAAAAAACAGTTTCTGATGTAGGTCTAATTGCTAATCTTTCTTCTAAAACTTCTTCTCCGCCACAAGTTACCCATGCACATTCTGGTGCAAAACCTTCAACATGGTCTTTTTCTTTAAGCAAAAGATTTTCAGGAATAAGCATAGGCATTGCTACATTAGTAACACCCACTTCCTTAAATCTTTTATCTAAACTATGCATTATATTTTCCCACAATGCATAACCATATGGTCTTAATACAACAAAACCTTTTGTTCCACTATAAATACATAATTCTGCTTTTAAACAAACATCAGTGTACCATTTTGCAAAATCTTTTTCTTGTGATGTTATTTGCTCAACAAGTTTCTTATCGTTTCCCATTTTTTCTCCTAATTATGATAATGTTATATGTCCAAGAGCTCCATAATAGTAATCATTTGTAGCATTAATTAAATCATATTTTGCAGTTTTTACTTGAAGAAAATTAGCAAGATTTTGAATTTCTAAACCTTTATATTCAAGTTCACTAATCAAATTATTTTGAAATTTTCTTAAATTAGCTTGTGTATTAATATTCACTATTTCTGCCAAATATAAACTTCCTTCATATGACAACATTTTTGATTGTAAATTGTTATAAATATTTTCAAATTCATTTATAATTTTTCCTGATGTATATTCTTCTCTTTTATGTAGTAATTCTTCTCCTGTACTTTGTGGCAGTTTTTTATCTTTATCACTTAAATTTAATGATGTGTAAGATGAATTACTTGTATATGCTCTTTTTTTATCATCTTCAAAATTAATACTTAATATATAATTCATATCAACTTCTGGTTCTATAAATTCTAATTTATCAATTTCACTTATCTTATACCCAAGGTTTAATGCTAATTGTTCTTTTACATTTCTTAAATTTGTTGCCATTTTTTTTGAATCACTTTTTGCAGTTTCATATGCATTTAAACTATCTTCTACATCTACTGCAGTGGCAAGACCAAGTGCTTGGTTCTTAAGTTTAAGCATATACATATCATAATATAATTTTGATTGTTTATCAAGTACTTCTGCATATGTAGATAGCTGTAAATATGTCATAATTAGGCTTTTTATAGCCTTTGTTACCGTTCTTCTTGCAAATGCCACTTGATTGTTATTATCTACATTCCCAATATTATATAATGCTCTACTTAACTGAAGAGCGGACCTTGTCTTATTAATGGTAATATTTGCTATACTATATGAACTTAAAAGCCCATTATATGTTGGTTTTAAAGTATTTTCTATTAAATTATCAAGTTCTATATACCTTTCATCAGTTGGTTTTAATGAATTTTTTTCTTTAATTGCAGAGTTAAGGGCAATTTTTGCAGAATTTAACATATCTTTTACATCTTCAGTATATTTTCCTTTATTGTATAAAAGCACATCATTTCCACCTCTTGCATAATATGCCATCCAATAAGAACTCTCAGCACTTGACTTAATATTATTATAGGTTGGTGAAAAATATTTTATTCTACTTTCTATAGTTTTTAAATCAATAATATAATTGTCAACAGAATTATATTCATCAATATTTACACCAGGTTTTACAGGATTTAAAGGATTATATTCATGATACAAATCATTTGAATATACTATACTTTCTGAATAATTGGTTCTATCTTCTGCAGATGGAGAATCAACCTCTCCCTCATAAGGATTTTTTCTTTTTGCATACGAAATTAATTGTAACCCAAATACAAAAAGCAGTAATATTGATATAATTCTATTTATGCTTTTTTTCATATTAACAATCACTATATCCTTCTACAGCTGACTTATATGTTTCAACAGCTATTTTTAAATCATAATTAGCTATTATCAAATTAGAATTAGCAACTTTTTCATTATAACTTGCAGTCAAATATTCATTTTTACTAATATTACCACTTGATACCTCATTTTCAGCCTTTCTCATATTTGTAATAGATAAGTCAAGTGCAATCTTTCTATTATATACAGAATCTAATGCATCTAAAATATCAGAATATTTCTTTTCTAAATCATTGTATATTTTTTCACTTGATGCATCATATAAAATTTTCATCTCATTTTTTACTTCAGTAGTTATAGCATTATCAATTTTTCTTCTATAAATTTCTCTCTGAATATTATGAGATAATGCATATTGATAATCATTTTCTAAATTTATATTCATTATTTCATTTGCATCAACAGCAAAATCAACTGGTGCTACATATACAACATCTACTGCCATTTTACCACAATTTATTATTAAATTTCTTTTATTTGTTTTTTGATTTGATTCAGCTGTAATCTTTGCTGAATTGGCATCTGCAACTGCCTTTTTAGCACTAAGTAATTCTAATTGAGTTCCTGCACCAGCATTCATAGAATTTAAAGCTGAAGTTTCTTTTCTTTTTGCTTCTTCAAGTGCATCTGAAGCTTTTATATACTCATAGGCACTTTTTTGATAATTTAAATCAATTATTTTAGTTTGGAGTACTAATTGTTTCTCTATAAGATAATTAGTTAAAAAATTTGTATAAGAATCACTTGCATTTTTATCAGCCTGTATTTGCAGAGCTATTCCTTGTGCATTTAGCATAGCTTCTTGTAAATCTGAATCTTGAGAACTTGCACCATCATACAAATTACTTGCAGCATCTTGATAATTGTCATATATATCTTGTGATGATTTATTGTTCTCCCACGAGTTCCAGTTATTTAATACTTCAGGATTAAACAAATGGATTAAATCTTCAATATCATCATAATTTATTTCATCTTTTTTTAACTCTTCTTTTTTACTATTTGTATAAATACTACTAATATGTTTTTCAGGTTTTAAGTCATTAAAATATTCTTCTATTACTAAATCAGCAAAAGAATTAAAGTAATATATAATACAAAATAAAGCCACAAATATTATATTTATAATATATTTACTTTTATAATTCTTTTTTTCTTCTTTCTGCATTTCGTATTGTCCTCTCTTTTTCTTCCTCTTCTACTTCTAATATAGCATCAGTTGCTATTGGTCTAAGTCTTTCCAGTGGTGTACCACTCTTTCTATTAAAGATATAATAATATACAGGAAGTATAAAAAATGCCATTGCAGTTGATGATATAAGACCTCCGATATCTACTACAGCCAGTCCTTGCAAAACTTCTCCATTTTCACCATAGGCTATAGACATAGGTATCATAGAGACTATAGTAGTTAAGGTAGTCATAAATATAGGTCTAAGTCTTATAGCACCAGACTCAACAAGTGCCCATTCAATATCTTTGCCATCATCTAAAAACTGATTGACTGTATCTATATAAAGTATGCCATTATTTACTGCAGTACCAATAAGCATAAGCATACCCAACAAAACAACCATCGAAAGTTTTAAATTTGCAAGCCATAGTGCAAAAATTGCACCACTCGCAGAGAACAATACTGTCCCCATAACTAAAAGTGAATATCTAACTGATTCAAATTGTGAAGCCATAACAACAAATACTAAAAATGCTGCTATAGCAACCGCTATTCCAAGTGCTTTAAACTCCTCACCGAGCATCTCATCTACTTGGCTTGTTCCTTTTTCTACATATCTTGAATACAATGGTTCAACAATATTTTTTTGTATTTCTTCCTTAGTATTACTTGTAGCATATTCATTAAAATATGTGGTTATTGTACATCTATATTTTTTATCATATTTAGGAATACCACTTGGATTATCTTCATAATATATTTTTGATATATCTCTCAAAGTTGTTTGTGACTCTGCTGTACTTTTAAGCGGAATATTTGCAACTTTTTCTATTGTATCATATTCATCCTCATCATATTCAAGATAAACATTATATGTTTCTCCATCAATAGTTTTTTCCATAACTTTTATACCAGATAAAGTATTATACAAAAGTCCACCTATTTGTGCTGGAGTGTAGCCTTCAGCAGCAGCAAGAATAGGATCAATTTCTACTTTAATTCGTGGTGCAGCATTATCAAGAGTTGATGAAATATTTCCACAATCTTGTCTTTGTTCAAGCATCTTTACAACCCTATCTTTAACTTCTTTTATATATCTAAACTCTGATCCTTCTAAAAATATTTCATATTTATCATCATTAGGCATAGCAAACATACTAACAGCTGATGTTGAATATGAACTAAGCTCAACTGTACAACTTGTTATTTTAGATAACTCCTGCTTCCATTCATTTATTACATCATCAGTTTTTGCCCTATTTCTTTTGTCCACAAGATAAACTACCAATGCTTGACCACTTGAAGCACCAGTCATAGACATACTACTTGCACTATTAGATAAAATATAATGCTCTGTCTCAGGCTTATTCTTAACAAACTCTTCAAACTCATTATAT
>CADCOW010000086.1 GCA_902803205.1 uncultured Eubacteriales bacterium
ACTTCGCCATCATTGCAGAAAACGGGAGCCTGCTCCAAGTGTTTTCTTGAGCGAGGCATAAGCCTAACAACAAACATTTAGTAGTATCGTATGATTGGATATTATCCGTTATAATGTAGGGGAGGATAATATCCTCCCCTACGAGAATAAATATTGTAGTCACATACAGCAAACTTGCATTAGCAAACCATAGGGGCGGATATCATCCGCCCACAATACCATAGATAAGGTCGTAAATTATAAATTATGAGAAAGAGCACAAGAATAGTTAAGAGAACTTTGGCACTATTTTTAGTTGTGCTTATGAGTATAAATTCATTTGGAACAGTTGTAAGCGATAATGATGGTTCAGCCTTTATCACAAAAGCTGAATTTGACAGTTTAAAGAATAACTTCCAGAGCCAGATAGACCAATACAATACAAGTATTGATAGCAAAATTGATGGGGCGATAGCTAGTTATCTTGCCGGGATAAACATTGCAAAAAAAACTACTGAACAATTTTTTGATGGAAAAGGAGCTAAAGTTTTAGTTGCTGATATGTGTAAAATTAATGATTTAAATTGGGGAAAGATAGGAATAAGAGCAGATATAAGCTCTACAAATTTTCCAGCTTGGCAAGAGAAGGAAACACCGAAAGTATCATCTGCTGCCACTATTCAATTTCAACTTAACAGATCTCCATCTGGTGCATTTGAAATTTTTAGATACAATAAAGCAAATAGAAAATTGATTGATTATGCATCTGATTTCAATGGCACATTTACGACTACAAATATTAGAATAAATGTTGCTGCATGGACAGTTAGTGGAGAATTTCCCAATCCTTTAAAGTTTCGTTGGCATGCATCTGGGAATGTAAAAGGTACAAAAATAACAGAGTTCAAGGATACTTTTGATAATAGACCAAATTACAATGTATGGTTAGCATCTCCTAATTGGTTATTTATGTATGGTACATGGGTTAATATTAGTGCAGGGTGGACTTTGGAGGGACCAGGAAGTTATAATGATTTTTGGTGCTCAAGTATCTCATCATGGAAAACGACATCTGAAACTCCTATTAAAATGGTTTTTGCTGATGATAGTGGAGATTTATCAAATAAACTTTGGACAAGTGCAGGAGATGAGGACTCTGGGATAGATATTAAATATTTAAAAGCTGATTATAATAGTGATACTACACAATTTGCTATAAACTATAATAAAACAGGTAGAACTTTGGAATATAATTTACCAAGTGATGCTGGAGTACAAATAAGCAATATAGTAACAGCTGGGATTAACATACGACCAACTGAAAATCAATCTCTTCCATTTGCTGCAAATGAAACAGTAGCTGGGGCATGGACTGATACTGGGACTACAGCTGTTGGATCGGTTGATCAAGATATGGCAGAAAACTGGTGGGAACCATATTTTGAAAATGACTCTCATTATTCAAAAAATATAATTAATAATATAGATAATTCCCAAATAAGTGAATTTTCATCTTATGGTTTCACAGGTGCTTTGACAGAAGGAATTCCAATTGGTTTATTTAAAGAAGATGACGAATGTGAATTTGAATTAAACTTGCCTTATGCTATGAGTGTGGGACTTAGAACAAATGTATTTACAGCAGGTACAATTGTTTTAAATACATCAAATGATGCAAAACTTGAAGTTACCATTGATAATGTAAAGAAAACAAACTCAAATAATGAAGTTGCTGCAGGCAATCATAAATTTAAAATTAAGTATGTAGGTAGTGGCAGTAAACCTATATTTATAAAAATAGGAAGAGCAAATGCAGATTTAAGTACAACATATAGATATATTGTAACTCTTCCTACTGAATATACAAAAACAACGACATAAAACATTTGAAATATTTTTGGTGACAAACTATATAAAGTCAAGAGCAAAAAATAATTATACTTACAACAGAAGTTTGTGACAAATTAAGATAATATTATAAATACATAATAAAAACTTTTATATAAGATAAACTGGGATGATGAAATTATTTTCATCAAAAGCAGAAAGTTTATCTGTAAAGCATATTAAGGCACCAGCACCTCGCTTGATATTTAAGTTGTCAAGTAAATGAAATGATTTAATCATTTTTTTATCAGGGTTGCTGGTCTTTTTTATTTCAATAGGATGAATTTGATTATCATAAATTATACATAAGTCTATCTCATTTCCATTAGTATCGCGATAATAATATATGAGTGGTTCATCACATTCGTTTCTATATGTCTTAATTATTTCATTAATCACATAGTTTTCTAATATTGCACCATTTATTGAAAGAGATATAAGTGAAGAAATTAATGGAGTTGACAAATATCTTTTCTCAGATTTCATAAGAGCCTGTGCTTGTCGCATCTCACAAGTACTAAATATACA
>CADCOW010000087.1 GCA_902803205.1 uncultured Eubacteriales bacterium
ACTTATTTTCCTTGGTTGCCCACTTCGTATGGTTATCAGAATGGGTGGAGGAGATTTAAATGCATTTGTAGGTCTTGCAGGATTTGCTGTTGGTATTTTAATTGGTGTAGCATTCCTTAAAAAAGGATTTGGTCTTAAGAGAAATTATGACACAACTAATCTTGATGGATATGTACTCCCAGTTGTTTTAATTATATTATTTGTATTATTCATTATGGCTTGGCCAGCACTTAGTAAATATGTTGCTGATGTTAAGAATGGTGTTGAAGGTGCAAAGAATACAACATCATTTGCTATTTCTACATCTGGTCCAGGATCAATGCATGCACCTATATTTGTTGCACTTATTATAGGACTTATTGTTGGAGCACTTGCTCAAAAATCAAGAATGTGTATGGTTGGTGGTATAAGAGATATAATAATGTTTAAGAATTATAATTTAATTCTTGGATTCATTGCAGTATTTGTAGCAGTACTTGTTGGAAATATTGCTCTTGGTAATTTCAAAGGATTTGCAACTCAATCTCAACCTATAGCTCATACAGATGAGATATGGAACTTCCTTGGTATGGTAATAGTTGGTTGGGGCTCAGCACTTCTTGGTGGTTGCCCACTTCGTCAACTTATACTTGCTGGTGAAGGTAATGGTGATTCTGCTATTACAGTTATTGGTATGCTTGTTGGAGCAGCATTTGCACATAACTTTGCACTTGCAGGTGGTGCAGACCCAGGTATGGTTGATGGTGCTTATAAAGCATTTAAATTAAGTGCAAATGGAAGATTGGCAGCTATATGTTGTTTAATAGCACTTCTTGTTATTTCTCTTACAAATTTGAAGGCAGAAGAGAATTAATAATATAGGTAAGACATTTTTAACATAAAGTAAAGTATTGCAAGTAACTGTAGGGGCTTATACTTGTAAAATCTTAGGAGGTAAAATGATAGATGCAAGAGGTTTTTCATGTCCTAAGCCAGTGCTTATGACTGAAGAAGAAATAAATAAAAATAATCCAAGTGAGTTAATAGTTCTTGTTGACAATAGAACTGCAGAAAATAATGTAGCGAATTTTGCAATGTCAAAAGGGTATAAAGTAACTCATGATAGGGAAGGTAGAGATTTTAAATTAATCTTAAACAAGTAAATGATTTATTTAGATAATGGTGCGACAACTTTATATAAGCCAGACTCAGTAATTGATGCTGTGGTAAATGCTATGAAAACTCAAGGCAATGCATCGCGTGGAGCTCATGGAGCAACGCTAAATGCATCAAGAGCTGTTTATGATGCAAGAGTAAAAATTGCAAAATTTTTTAATTTTGATAAACCGTCCAATGTTATATTTACTTGCAACTCAACTGAAGCATTAAATATAGCAATTAATGGTGTTATAAAAGTTGGCGATAGAGTGGTATCAACAGATACAGAGCATAACTCTGTTCTTCGCCCACTTTATCACTTGCAAAAAGAAAGGAATATTGATTTGCAGTTTGTGAAAGCAGATACAAAAGGGTTATTAAATATCTCTGATTTTGAAGCATTAGTTGATGATAAAACAAAAGTAGTAGTTGTAAATCATATTTCAAATCTTACTGGAAATGTCAATGATATAAAAAGTATATCAGAAATCGCACATAGAAAAAATGCAATACTTATAGTAGATGGTTCTCAATCTGCTGGAACAAGAAAAGTAGATGTGAAAGAACTTGGAATAGATATATATTGTTTTACAGGACATAAAGGTTTATATGGACCACAAGGTACTGGCGGATTATTAGTTGCAGATGGCATAGAAATTGAACCTTTAAAAAGAGGAGGCTCTGGTGTTAAGACTTATGAGGAAGAGCAACCAAGTGAATATCCTACAAGACTTGAAGCAGGTACACTTAATTCTCATGGTATAGCAGGACTTTCTGCAGCTATAGATTTTTTAAATGAAACTGGTATAGACAATATAGAAAAGAAAGAATTAGAGTTGACAAAATATTTTTACAATGAAATCACAAAAATTGATGGCATAAAAGTTTATGGTGATTTTGCATGGGTGGGGGAGGATACCCCACTTGGACATGCCGCAATTGTATCTTTAAACATAAAAGATTACGATTCCGGAGAGGTTTCAGATGCTTTATCAAATGATTACGGTATAGCAACAAGACCAGGAGCACATTGTGCACCTCGTCTACATATGGCACTTGGTACTAAACACCAAGGAGCTATACGTTTTAGTTTTTCGTATTTTACAACTTATGAAGAACTTGATACCGCTATTATTGCTTTAAAAGAAATAGCAAGTTAATTTTAAAGTAGATTTAAGTATCACAATTTAATAGGATTTTTGAATTGTGAGCAAGTTTTATATTGGAATTGATATTGGTTCAACTTCAGCGAAGACTATTGTTCTTGATGAGAATAAAAATATCATAGAAAGAATTTTACTTCCAACAGGTTGGAGTAGCAAAGAAACCTCTGAAATCATTTTAAAAAAATTAAATGAGCTTAATTTTAATGTCGGAAACTCGACCATAGTTGCAACTGGCTATGGGAGGGTTTCCGTTTCTTTTGCAAATAAAGCAGTTACAGAGATAACTTGTCATGGCAAAGGTGCTAATTATTTATTTGGGTCAAATACACCATCAGTAGGGGTAAATGATGATAAAGCTATAGACAATAACTTACTTATTATAGATATTGGTGGGCAAGACACAAAAATAATTCAAGTTGAAAATGGAAGTGTGGTAGACTTCCTTATGAATGATAAGTGTTCTGCAGGTACTGGTAGATTTCTTGAAGTTATGAGTAATGCTTTAAATTTAAAAATGGATGAATTATGCGATATGGCTTCAAAAGGTTCGGATACTCATATTAGTTCGCTATGTACAGTTTTTGCAGAATCAGAAGTTATCTCACTTATAGGTAGAGGTGAGAAAAGAGAAAACATTGCATTTGCAATTGTAGATTCAATTATAAAAAAAGTTTGTCAACAAGCACAAAGACTCTATAAACCAAATATGAAAGTGTGTCTAACAGGTGGTCTTTCAGAGTTTAAGTATATAAGTGATTCATTAGGTAAAGAATTAAAAACAGAAGTGTATGCAAAAAAAGATGGTCGCTATGCAGGTGCGATTGGTGCAGCACTTATGGGTTTCATATAAAAATATTGTAATTAATAAAATAATTGAAAAAGGAGAATAATTATTATGGCAGACAGACACGAAATGTGGAAATCACTTGGCATGAATATTGAGCAACATGATGTATTATGCTCAGTTCTTCCAGGTGCAGTAGGTGATGTATTTATGTCACAAAAAAATAGACCAAAGGGAATGGAATTCTGGGATATGGTAGTGGCAGATGTTCATGGAATTCGCCCAGCAGAATTGATTGAAGAACAAAAGAAAGGTAGAAAAGTATTTGGAACTTTTTGTGTATATGTTCCAGATGAAGTAATAATTGCTTGTAATGGTATTGTCACAGGACTTTGTGGTGGTTCACAGTTCTGGGTTCCAGATGGTGAGGCAGTTCTTCCAAAAAATACTTGCCCACTTATAAAGGCATCTGTAGGTGCAAGACTTGGAAAAACTTGCCCATTCTTTAGAATTGCTGATATGTATGTTGGTGAGACTACTTGTGATGGCAAAAAGAAAGCATATGAGATTTTAGGTGAAGATGTACCTATGTATGTAATGGATGTTCCTCAAATGAAGAGACCAGAGGATATAGAGAGATGGGCACATGAGATAGCACTTTTTGCTAAAAAGGTAGAAGAGTTTACTGGAGTTAAACTTACTGTTGAGAATTTAAAGAAGGCAATTCATATAATTAACGAAAAGAGAAAGGCAATGCAAAGAGTTTATGACACAAGAAAGAATAAGACTCTTCCAATATCAGGTAGAGATTCACTTCTTATGACTCAAATATCTTTCTTTGATGACCCTGAAAGATGTGCAACTATGTGTAATAAACTTGCTGATGAACTTGAAGAGAGAGTAAAAAACAATGTATCAGTAGTTGATGCAGGAACAAAGAGAATACTTGTTACAGGAACTCCACTTGCTATTCCTAACTGGAAACTTCACAATATTATTGAAACTACAGGTGCTGCTGTTGTATGTGAAGAGATGTGTACAGGAACAAGATATTTTGAAAATCTTGTTGATGAAAATATTAATTCTCTTGAAGAAGGATTTAAAGCACTTGCAAATCGTTATATGAAGACAAATTGTGCTTGCTTTACTCCAAATACTGGAAGAATTGATGACATAAAGAGAATGGTTAAAGAATATAATGTAGATGGAGTAATAGATTGCAATCTTAAATTCTGTTGCCTTTATGATACAGAGAAATTCTCAGTTGGTCGTGCTCTTAAAGAAGCTAATATTCCAGTTCTACAACTTGAGACAGATTATACAGATACAGATGCAGAGCAACTTAGAACTCGTATTGGTGCATTTGTAGAGATGCTTAATAAATAGTTTTATGGATAATTCGGAGTTTCATTATTTCATAATATTTGATACTTATGAAGAAGCAATGGCTATGCATGATGATTTGGATAAATCCTCCATTACTAATAAAATATCCCCAGCACCCCTCGACTTAGTTTCGGGGGTATGCTGTGGTGTTTCACTAATGATTATGCCATCAGATAAAGAAGTTATTGACAAATATTTACAAAAGACAAATCTTAAATATATGAAATTTGTAAAAGCAGAAAGAACTTTTAAACCTAAGAGAGATAGATATTGTTAAAAAAGAGTATGAGTGGAATCAGTTAAATGGAATTACTAAAAGATATTATGATGAATATATATCTAAATATGTATTTGTATACTTGTTATGTAATTATTGGGATAGTATTATACATTATAATTAACTTTTTAGCATGGAAATTAAACTTTAACATTGCTGTATTAAAAGTAGTAGTAATATTGCTTGCATTATTTTTACCAATATGTAGTTGTATATCTATTACTTTTCTATTATATAAGAAGATAATTAAAGATGAAAAGTTTGTATTGGCAATATATTTGCTTAGCATTTTTTTCAATATTTCAGGGTTTTTACTAATATATTTGTATTTTGGAATAGTTGTGCTAAGCATATATGTATTAATTTTAGCATTCATTTTGATTATATTATATATAATTTTAAGTAAAATTGAAAAAAAACAAAATAATATTTCAGACTGTAATGATGAAAAGTATAAAAATATAACTAATTTATATTATATATCAAATTTTGTATTTATTCATTTTATATCTTTAATAATTATGAGTGTTATAAATGCAGTGTTTAAAAATGTTCAATACATTGATGTTGCTGGAACTAATAAAAATTTACCGATTTTTATATTTAATAATATAGTGCTTAATTATTTTTGTATTCCAAATGATATATTAAAAATGAGTCAATATATGTATATAGGATATAGTGTTTCATTTATTATTCCTATGATTTATATCGCAACTATCATGAATCTACCTGATTTTATATTAATAATTACACGGTTTAAATATAAATTGTTTTATTATATAGCGACATTGTTAACTGGCATTGTGACAAGTATAGTTTTTTATATTTTTGATAGTAATGATATGATTAGTAAAACAAGCATTAACTATAATGATAACATGTATAAATGGGCAAGTATATTGAATGTTAATCCTGGTAACTATATAAGAATCATATCAATTATTATATATATATTGTTATTGTTATATTATTCACAAAAAAAAAGGAGAGTTAAAGTTATGAAAAGTAGAGTTTTATCAATTTGTTTAGTTTTAAGTATGTCTTTAATGTTGTTTTCTTGTGGAGATAGTGGTAGTCAAACAGCAATCAAACAGGATACTGCGAAAGTAAACCCACTTGCCAAAACACCATATAGTGACGGACCAGATACAATAGAAAATATTGTAAAAAAATTAGTAGCTAATTATAATCTTCCGGAATTAAGTGAAGAAGACAAAAATTATGAAATTAATATGGGATATTATAACTGCGACCATATGACTGCAGGACCTATAGGAGAATTTGCTGGTATTTATAAGGCACTTGGAATGAATGTAAAACTTACTGGAAATGCAAATGTACCAGCTGCTATGCAAGCAGGACAAATGGATATAGCATATTGTGGTTGGACAACTACTTTATCAGCAGTTCAAAAAGGTGTTCCACTTTTTATTGCTGCAGAGAATCATATAGGTGGTGCAGAGTATTTGGTAGTTCGTAAGGGAATTGATATGAGCAATCCAGAAAATTTATATGGTAAATCAGTATCATTTGGAACAGATCCAGAGACAACTAATTTAAACTGGGCAGAGTGGACAACAAAACTCGGTCTTGATAGAGATTCAAGTAAGTATGAAGGTGTAGCTATGAAAGATGCTGAAGAGTATACTGCTATGAAAGCAGGACATCTTGATGCATATATATGTTGCGACCCATGGGGAACTATGGCACAATATTCAAATGGCAAAGATATAGAATCAGTAGGAAATATTATCATAAGACAAGATACAGATAGAACTAAAGATGGTTTAGGGCATGGAACTTGTTGTAAAGTGGCTATGAATTATAATTTTGCAAAAGAACATCCAAGACTTGCAGAAAGATTATTGCTCGCTCATACTATAACTTTGCAGTTCTGTTATGAGCATCCATATTTAGCTTCACTTGGGTTTTCAGCATATTACAATGTTCCAGTAAAAGTTGCACTTGAAAATTTCTGGAGAAAATTTGTAAATGAAGGAAGAACATTAAGATGGGATTTAAATGTTGATTATATGAGAAATCAACTTAATACTATGAAACATTATGGTATAAGAGATGATATAAATACTGTAAATGTTGAAGATTATGTTGATTTACAATATTTTAATAATAGTGGTGCTATAAACTTTGAAGAATTTATAAAGAAAAATATAGACCCAGTATTTCCAGAGACTCAAGACTGGGAAACATACAATAAAGTAGCACTTGCTATAGATGGAATTAATGAAAGTGATATTCCTGAATATGTTACACTTGATGATTTGAAACTAATTAAATAATAAAAATTATTTATAACATTTGGTGATGAAAACAAAAAGTATTTTAGTTGCCATTGCTGTTTTGTTATTTCTATTATTTTGTTATAAGATGAAAAATGATGATGCAAGCAGTGAAATTAGGATAGCTTATACTAATGATTTATCAGGATTTATATTTAAAGATATAGAGAATGATAAGAATAGTGGCATTGACTTTAAAGAATATAAATTTATGGATTTAGGAGATTGTTGTGGTTCAAATGCACAATTTGCATTTGCAACAAACCAAATTGACTTAGCAATTCTTTGTCCAGATGCCATTAAGTATTTAGACGAAGTAGAGAATGACAATTACATATCAATAGGCAATGTAATATATGATAGTGAAATTCTTATAAGTGAAAAAGATAAGGCAAGTATTAAAGTTGTAGGATATATGAATAGAAGGGAAAGGCAGAGAGAGATACTTAGAAATTATTTTGGAGATGATGTGTCGTTTGTTCCTATGACCCCATTGTCACTTGGTTATGCACTCAAATCTAATGTTATAGATGCTGCATATGTAGATATAAGTACTTATTTGCAACTTGATTATGATGGAGTGACACTTACAAATGACAATGCAACACAAACAATTGTAATAAATAAAAAAGTAAGAAATAGTGATAAAATAAAAAAAATCATAACACTGTATAATGAAAAGGTAAGGCAAATTAAAAATGAAGATGAATTATATGATTTTTTATCTAAATATTTAAAATTAAATAATAAAGAGGCGGTATTAAAAAAATGGAGAGACCAAAAAACAAAATTTGGGATGTTAAAGCAAGAAGATTAGAACTTGTCAATGACACATATCTTGGGTATATAGTTTTGATGGTTTTATGTGTCATTTGGTTTTTTGCATCTAAAAATATAAAAAGTGAATTAATTTTACCAAGTTTTGAAAAAACTGCAGTAGAATTTTTAACTGGTTGG
>CADCOW010000088.1 GCA_902803205.1 uncultured Eubacteriales bacterium
ACTTATGAAAAGTATGAATAAAAATTCAACAAAAAAATTAGCTTTCTCATTGACTGGTGGGGATGTGTTTGAGTTCCTACATATAATGGAAAGAGAGAGGATCTTCTTAACTGCAAATTCTTTTGCAGAAGATTTATTATGGCATAAAAATATATAAGAGTAAGTGCTTTAGAGGCACTTGCTTTTTTTTATTCTTAATAAAACAAAAATAAAGAGTAAAGGAAACAAAGATAGATTAAAGTAAATGGAAGGTTAAAGCAATGAATGGAAAACATAAGAAAATCTTGTCAATTTTATTAATCATAGCAATGGTTATGACAAGTGCAGGTTTTGGCACATTTGCAGATTCTATTGATGATGTGGTTACAGCAAGTAGCAAAGAAGAGAAATCATCAAGTAAATTCTATGGGGAAGTAAGTACTGATGGAAGCGATAGTACTAAGACTTTTGATGAATCGACTACTGTGGTAGACGAAGAGCCTGAAGAAGATGAAACTACCACTGTAGAAGAACCAAAGGAGGATGAGTTGACAACTGTAGAAGAACCTGAAGAAGATGAAACTACAACTACAGAAGAATCTAAAGAAGATGAAACCACAACTGCAGAAGAACCTAAAGAAAGTGCAACATCTAATACAGAGGAGTCAAGTGAAGATGAAAGTACTTCTGTAACTGAAAAAGAAGGTGAATCTACTACTAAGGTTGAAGTGGAAGAAACTACTACTGATGAAGGGAATGATACAACTGACACTGCGAGCAATTCAACTTTAGATAAGCCATTAAAGTTGTCAATGAATTTTGAAGAGATGCCTGTTACTACTGCACCGCTTTTTGGTAGTGGTGTGCCAAGTGATATTTATTGGATACTTACACCAGGAGACTGGGTTAGTGGCTATGTAGCTTCCACCTCATATATAGAGGGCGAGGCTTTAACTTTGCCAGGAGTTGATAAATTAGAAGTTCCAGCACACTATAGATTTAATGGTTGGAAAATTGATGATACTATAGTAACTGAGATACCAGACACACAGGTTGGTGATGTTTATGTAGTAGCTGATTTTGAAAGGATAACTCATGATATTCATTGGACACTTACACCAGGAGATTGGGCTAGTGGTTATGTTGCCTCTACTTCATATCTTGAAGGAGAAACTTTAACTTTGCCAGGAGTTGATAAATTAGAAGTTCCAGCGCATTATAGATTTAATGGTTGGAAAATGGGTACAGGTACAACATATGTAACTGAGATACCTGATACTGAAATTGATGAGGTATACATTGTAGCCGATTTTGAAAAGATAACTCATAATATCACATGGCATTTAAATAATAATAACCAAGGATGGATTGCTGGTTTTGTAGCTACTACATCTTATATAGAGGGAGAAGTATTTACTTTGTATGCAACTATAAGTGTAGTACAGATAGCAGGTCATTATCTTGATCACTGGGAGATAAATGGGGCACCTGCTACAGTAATACCAGCAACTTTCACTACTGATGTAGATATATATGCAATATGGGAAGAAAGAACATATTCTATAGAGTATTATGAAAACTATAGTTCAACTATAGCAAGAAAAATTGCTACAAGATCATATTCAGAAGCATATAATTTAGATTTACAACCAGATTGGACAGTTGAAGGATATAAATTTATTTGTTGGTTAGATAAGGATACAGATGATGTGGTAACGGGCGTACTTGCAAATACAACATACAATTTAAAAGTGTATTCTATGTGGATATTAGATGATGCTCGTGATTATCCATTGCCTACTGATGTTGGCACTATAGAAACTCTATCAGCTTATTGGTTTTCAGATGGAACATATAATCCTGATTATACTCGTTCAGGTGGAACTAAAAGATACACTATAACTGAGTTGTCGTTTATTAAAGGTGATGAACATTTGAAACCAAAAGAATCACTTGAAAGTTGGAATATTGTGATGAAAAGCGGTGGCAGAAGTCATTGCATTGCATATATAACTGAGGCTAATAAAGTTGTTATTTGGATACCACCAAATATTACTCCTATGTTGGCAACAAAAGAAATGAAATCTATTAGAAGTGGGGGTAAATTTATCGCATGGACTTCTTGGTTTGGCGCTGGATATCAAACATATAGAGGCTGGGAAAGAATAGATTCAGCAAGTTGGCCTCATATTGCTATGGATAGTTTACAACACATATATGGATTAAACCATGTTCTATTTCATGATCTTCATATTGCATTTAGCAATTGCTATGCTTTAAAAGATATTTCGCTTATTTCATTTTTTACTTCAGGAGTAAATGATTTGAGTAGAACATTTAATTACTGCAATTCATTACAAACAATTTATTGTGATTTAGATTTAAAAGCCATGCTTGTAGCAAAAGGCTTTGATAATACATTTACTGGTTGTACTGTTTTAAGAGGAGAGAATGGTACAGCATATAATTCTTCTAAAATTGATGGTACTTATGCAAAACTTGATGAGCCAGGAAATCCAGGATATTTTACAAGTCCACAGATTTGTAACGTTAGATATTATACTAGTGGCATAGTAACACCACCAGATACAAAAACTTATTTTAAAGATGATACAGTGCAGTTATCTACATATTCCGATTTAGATATATATGGAGCAAAATTTTTAAGATGGGAAGATGCTAGTGGTACTGTTTATGATAATAGTAATATAGAAATTTTAAGATTATCAACTGATTTAAACTTATATGGCGTTTGGGAAGAGTATGAAAAAGAACTTGATAAAAATTGGTATGATAGTATTGGCATAGATAAATCAAGTATAAGGAAAATAAATATAGTAAGATATAAACCAATAGCATATGCAGCATCATATCAACTTGATAGTAGTAATGGTATAACAGCATATTTAGATGGAGATACACTATATATAAATGTTCAAGTTTTAAATGGTTCAGTTGTAAAAAATGCATATCTACCAACAGATGTTGAGAGAATGTTTGGTGATTTTGATAATCTTGAAGAAATTAATGGATTGGAAGTTATGACATCATCTATTTCAAATGCTTCAAGGATGTTTGAGAATTGTGATAAATTACAAAGCGTGACGCTCCCAGATAAATTTGCAAATGAAATTGAAGATGCATCTTATATGTTTAATAATTGCACTAATTTAACAAATATTACGATAGATAGTGATTTTAATAAAGCAGAGAATTTATCTCATATGTTTGCGAACTGCGAGAGTTTAACAAGTATTGATTTAACAAGAATGGCTACAGATAGCGTTACAAATATGGAATCAACATTTGAAAATTGTAAAAATTTAAGTGTGATAACTGTTCCAGATGGTTTAGGGTCAAATGCAACAAGTATGAAGAATTTATTCGCAACTTGTAGTAATTTGACAACAATCAATTTGCCTGAAAATTTTGGTCATTCAGCAACAGACATGAGTGAGATGTTTAAAGATTGTGAAAACTTAACTAGTGTTAATGTTTCAAATATAGATACATCTAATGCTACTGACTTATCATCAATGTTTGAAAACTGTGCGGATATTGAAGAAATAAGTTTTGATAATTTAGATACTACAAACTTATTAAATGTAAATAATATGTTTAAGGGTTGTAACAATCTTGCAACAATAAGTGTTCCAGCTAGTTTTACAGGTATGCCTGCAGGGGTAACAAGTGATGATATGTTTAAAGACTGTGAAAATCTTAAAGGTGGACAAGGATATAAATTCAATCCGAATTACATTGATTCAACATATGCAAGAGTAGATTTTGGTGGAATAATGCCTGGCTATTTTTCTGCTCAAGATGATAGCGTATATAGTAGTGTAGATTTCCATTTAAGAAACGATTGGGATTCTTCAATAGCAAAGAACAACATAAAAAAGATTAAATTTTATAATGGAGATATTGCTACATCAGGATATTCAGAATTTTATTTAAATGTAGCAGATGGTACAAAAGGATATGTTGATGGCGATGAATTGCTAATACATATTGGTGAAAAAGTAGGAAGACTTAAGGCTGATAATGATATGAGTTCATACTTTGGAGATTTTGGCTTAGTAGAAGAGATAGAAGGACTTTCTTTAATAGATACAAGTGTAGCTACAGTAGCAGAAGATTTGTTTAAAGGTAATAACAATTTGCAAAGTATAGATTTGCCAGATGGGTTTTTATCAAATGCAACAAATATGAAAGGTTTATTTGCATCATGTAGTGAAGTAACGAGTATTGTTTTGCCAGTTGGTTTTGCACAATCAGCAACAAATATGGCAGAAATGTTTAAAGATTGTAGAAACCTTACAAACATCACAATAAATAGTGATCTTGAAAATGTAACAAATCTTTCTCACATGTTTGATAATTGTGAGAACATACAAAATGTTGATTTGAGAAAAATTTCGACTGTTAGTGTAACTAACATTGATTCAATGTTTGAGAATTGTGTTAATTTGAATAATATTATAGTGCTAGATGGATTTGGTTCTAATATTGTAAATGCGTCTAAAGTATTTTATAACTGTAGACAAATGAATGCAATCAATCTTGGAAATTTTTCACTAGAAAACGTTGAAAATATAGAATCAATATTTGAAGGATGTGAGAATTTAAGAGTAGTAATAGGAGAGAATATAGCAACATTTAGTAACTTGCAAACTTCAAAAAAGGCATTTAAAGGATGTTCATCACTTGTTGCATTCTCATTTGATATTTTTGATACACCTGTTTTAACGAATACCGAAGAGATGTTTGCAGGATGTACAAATCTCAGAACTATATTAATCAATGAAAATTTCACAGGTCTTACAACTTTAACAAATACAGATAATATGTTTTTAGACTGTATAAATCTTGTAGGTGGACAAGGATTTGCCTATGACCCAAATGCAACAAATGGTGACTTTGCTCGTATAGATTATGGCGGAATAATGCCAGGATACTATACTTTAGATAATCCTGCAAAGTATGAGGAGATTCAATTTACAGTACCAATAGATTGGTTCCATTCACTTACAAAAAATAAAAGTGATATAACAGAGATAAGATTCTTTAATGATGCACCACCAGTAGGAGGAGGTTCTGCTATAGGTGCATATGATGAGATGTTCTATATTAATCAATCATATAATAATACAAGGGCATTTATTGAAAATACTGCAGATGGAAGTATAGTTAAGTTCCACTATGGACATAGTATATCAAAACTTAAAATTGATGGTGATGCTTCAGGCTTCTTCAAAGATTTTACATCACTTAAGGTAGTAGAAGGACTTGAAGATAAAGTTGATGTAACAAATGTAACAGATATAAGTGAACTTTTCAGTGGTTGTACTAGTCTTGAAGTTGCAAGACTTAATCCTAACACAGAAAATGTTACTGAGATGGATAAAGTATTTTATGGTTGCGAAAACTTAAGAGAAGTTCATATAGGAAGTAATCTTAAGCTCAACAAAGTTACTAACCTTGAGTCAGCATTCGAAGGATGTAAAAAATTAACTACACTTGATATGGGTATAGCAAGTTTTAGTAGTGTACAAAATTTAAAGAATGCATTTAAAGATTGTGAATCACTTCCTTTATTCTCATTTGATATTTGTGATACACCAACACTTGCTACCACCTCAGGTATGTTTAGTGGATGTAAAAACTTAAGGAAAATATATGTAAATGACAACTTCCAAGGATTACAACACATAGCATATGACAATATGTTTGACGGCTGTGTCAATCTTATAGGAGGAGAAGGATTTACTTATAGTCCAACTGTTCCTGCTTGTAAGAGTGGAGAGTTTGCTCGTGTAGATTATGGTGGTATAATGCCAGGATATTATACAATCTTTAACAAAGAAAAATACCATGATGTAGTATTTGACTTAGCAACTGACTGGTATAAGTCAACTACCCTTCCAAAAGAAGAAGTTAGAAAGATAAAATTCTTCAATACTCCACAAAGTGAAGGTGGTATGGGAGCATACGATGAGATGTTCTACATGTCAAATGCGGACAAGACAAGAGTATATGTAGAAGCAAGTACAAAGACAATCAAATTCCACTATGGTCATGATATAGATACACTTAAGTTCCAAGGTGATGTAGAAGGTATGTTTGCAGGTTTTATTAACCTTGAAGAGATGGAAGGTATAGAAAATCTTGATGCAAGTAGAATAGCAAATATGTCTGCTATGTTCGCAGGATGTAAGAATATGAAGCATCTTACCATACCAAATGGTCTTATAAATGTGACAACACTTTCAGAAGCATTTAAAGATTGTTCATCACTTGAGACAGTAGTTTTTGGTTCTAATGTTGAAGTAAAAAATGTAACAACTCTTGATGGGCTGTTTGAGAATTGTACTTCACTTAAATCAATAGATTTTGGAACTTCATTTGACATAAGTAAAGTTACCACTATGGAAAGAATGTTTAAAAACTGTGAATCACTTACAGAAATTAAATTAAATCAAACAATATCTACAGGTAATATAGAGAGTATGAGAGAGATGTTTATGGGTTGCACTAATCTCACTAGTGAAGGATTAGTAATGCCACTTGCATCACTCGATGTCAGAAATGTTAAAGACATGGGATATATGTTTGCAAGTTGTAGTAATATATCAACCATAAACCTTACAGGCATAGAAGCAAATAAATTAGATACTATGGAATATATGTTTGCAAATTGTGAAAGTCTTGAAAATATAAAATTTGGTTCAACATTTGATACAAGCACAGTTACTAATATGAGCCATATGTTTGAAGGATGCAAGAAATTAAAGGGAACACCAACTTCGGAACTTGAGCCAAGTGAGAATAATACTAACAGCAACAATGTAAAATCTTTTATAGCAAGACTTTTTGGAAATGGAGAAGAAGAAACTCCAACTGCAAGTGAATCAAATATACTTCTTGATTTAAGTGATGTGGATACATCAAATGTTACTAATATGTCAGCTATGTTTAAAGATTGCGATAATATAACTATACTTGATCTTTATAATTTCAACACAGAAAAAGTAGAAGATATGTCAAGTATGTTTGAGAAATGTAGTGAATTGAAGTGTATCATATCACCAGATTTTGCTACAGCAAGTGTTACAAATAGTGCCAATATGTTTGCTGGATGTAATAATCTTGTAGGTGGCGAAGGAACAAAGTGGATAGATACTAAAGTTCTTGATAAGGAATATGCAGTAGTAGACGAAGGACCAGAATCTAGCAAAAAAGGATATTTTACATGGGATGCATATATAACATATAATGGTGGTGGCAGTGTTTCAGGAACAATGGAAAGAGAAGCTGTAAGAAGATATAGAAAGCATACATTAAAACACAATGAGTTCAGGTTAAATAATTATACATTTGCAGGATGGAAAGATGACGATGGAAACAGATATAAAGATGAAGCTGAGATTGCAGAAGTGTCTAAGAGCATAAATCTTACAGCTATGTGGACTAGAAATGGCAGAGGTGGAGGTCCAGGTGGTGGCGGAGGCCGTGGTGGTGGTAATGGTGGTGGCATCATGCAAGACTTAGATAGATCAGTAAACTTTATTATGCAGACACCTATTTATGAACATGAATATGCATGGATATATGATAATCAAGGTAGAAGAGTAGGAGTTAATCTTAGTGTAGATAGCATGGTGGGAAAGGCAATGCTTAAGTCTGTAAGAACTAAAGGAGCATATGGATTAAATCAAGATGGAAAAACTATGCAACTTGGTGGTGGTGGAATATATAAGGTGTATTATAGAGGAAAAGAAGAGTGGTTTGGATTTGATAAGTATAACAAGATGATGACAGGATTTGTAGAGACATCTACTAAGACAAGAATGCTTACAGTAGCAACTGATATAGTGACAGCACTTGTAAATACAGAAAGCATTGATGCAGATAAGATATTTATAGAGACTACAGGTCAAGTTGGAAAGTATTATCTCTATGAGCAAGAGGGTGACTTAAGAGGACAACTTTGGAATCAACCAATAGTTGTAAATGGAATACAATATACATTTGATTTAATAGGAAAAGTTATATCAAGTACTGACACACCTATTGATCAAGGAATCTGGGAGTATAACCCACTTGAAGATCACTGGAAATACTTTGTGCCAGATACAGATGGAAAAGCAAGATATTATACCGATACATCATTTGATGTGTACTATCAAGGAGAGACATACAAATACATATTTGATAGTAATGGATATTTACTTACAGGATACTTTAATTGGAGAGGCAAGGACTATTATGGTCTTGAATCAGGACAATTTAAAGGAGCAGCAACTGAGATTACTAAAAAATAAAAAAATAAGAGCAGGCAATATGCCTGCCCTCAGAGTGTAGACAAAGTCAAAAAAATAGGATTATTGTTAG
>CADCOW010000089.1 GCA_902803205.1 uncultured Eubacteriales bacterium
ACTGGTAGAACGAATAGCATATAAACCTTTAAGAGGTGCTGATTCACTTGCAGTACTTATCACTGCTATAGGTGTCTCTTATTTTTTGCAAAATATTGCACTACTTATTTTTGGTGCAAATGGAAAAACATTTAAGAGTATTGTTACTATCCCTCCACTAAAATTATTTGATGGGCAACTTGTTATAACTGGTGAAAGTATAGTAACTATAGTGCTATGTATAATCATTATGCTTGTCCTTACTACTTTTATAAATAAGACTAAAATGGGTCAAGCAATGCTTGCAGTTTCAGAAGATAGAAGTGCAAGTACACTTATGGGTATAAATGTAAATGGAACTATTGCTATGACATTTGCAATAGGCTCTTTTCTTGCTGCATTTGCAGGAGCTTTACTTTGTTCTGCATACCCAACTCTTACTCCAACCACAGGTGCTATGCCAGGTATCAAAGCCTTTGTAGCCGCTGTAATAGGTGGCATAGGTTCTATCCCTGGTGCATTTATCGGTGGCATACTTCTTGGAGTATTAGAAAATTTATCTAAGGCCTATATTTCTGCACAACTATCAGATGCAATAGTATTTTCAGTTTTGATTATTATGCTTCTTGTTAGACCAGCAGGAATACTTGGCAAATCAAATATAGAGAAAGTATAATTATGGATTTTTTTAAAGCAAAAAGACAAAAAAAAACAAAATACAATTTAAGTATCTACCTTATGATAATTATTGCCTATGTAGTAATTATGATTTTATCTTCGCGAGGTATGATTTCTTCACTTTTAAATGGTTTACTTGTTCCATTTTGCACTTATTCTATTCTTGCAGTTTCACTTAACTTAGTTGTAGGTATAAGTGGTGAGTTAAGTCTTGGACATGCTGGTTTCATGTGTGTAGGTGCATTTGCAAGTGCCATCTTTACAAGATATATGAAATTCCTCGGTGCAGAAGGTCTTTACTTATTTGTTATTGCGATATTTATTGGAGCATTTACAGCAGGTGTTGCAGGGCTTCTCATTGGTATCCCTGTCCTTAGACTTAAAGGTGATTATCTTGCTATTGTTACTCTTGCATTTGGCGAAATTATAAAGAATATTGCAAATGCAATTTACCTTGGTTTTGATGAAAAAGGTGCACACATTTCACTTAAAAATACTTCTGCACTTAATTTATCAGACAAAGGATTTATAGTGATAAAAGGAGCACAAGGAATAACTGGCACACCTCACTACTCTTCATTTACCGCAGGAATAATACTTCTTTTAATAACAGTCACTATAATTATCAATCTTGTAAATTCAAGAACCGGTAGAAATATAAAAGCACTTCGCGATAACCGTGTAGCTGCAGAATCTGTCGGCATAAGTGCGATGAAATATAAACTTATCGCATTTACTATAGCAAGTAGTATGGCTGGTGTCGCTGGAGTTTTATATGCTCATAATCTCACCACTCTTTCTGCACTTCCAAAGAATTTTGGCTACAATATGTCAATCACTATACTTGTATTTGTAGTTCTTGGTGGTATGGGAAGAATAAGAGGTTCAATAATTGCTGCTGTAATCTTAACTCTTTTACCTGAAATGCTTAGAAACTTACAAGACTTTAGAATGTTAATTTATTCTATAGTACTTATTATAGTTATGATATTTACATCAGCTCCAAGCATTAAACAATATATGGAAGTACTTAAAAATAAATTCCCTATTTTAAATGGAATTAATTTAACTAAAACAACAAAGAATAAGGAGGGCAAATAAAATGAAAGATAATATTATGCTCTCTGTAAAAAATCTTTCTATACAATTCGGTGGACTTCATGCAGTAGAAAATTTTAATCTTGATATAAAAGAAAATGAACTCTATGGACTTATAGGTCCAAATGGTGCTGGTAAAACTACTATATTCAATTTATTAACCGGTGTATATAAACCAACTACAGGTTCTATCTACTTAAATGGTGTAAATAGAATTGATGGCAAAAGCACAGTTGAAATCAATAAAATAGGTATAGCAAGAACATTCCAAAATATCAGACTCTTTCATAAATTAAATGTACATGACAATGTAAAAATTGCACTTCAAAATAAATATAGATATTCTACTCTGTCTGGTATTTTAAGACTTCCAAGATACCACAGGTATGAAGCACTTATGGACGAAGAAGCATTTGCACTTTTAAAAGTTTTCAATCTTGAAAATGATGCTATGATGAAATCTGCAAACCTTCCATATGGCAAACAAAGAAAACTTGAAATAGCAAGAGCTATAGCAACCAATCCAAAAGTTCTTTTACTTGATGAACCAGCAGCAGGTATGAATGAAAATGAAACTAAAGAACTTATGACTACTATTAAACTTATAAGAGATAGATTTAATATGACTGTTCTTTTAATAGAACACGATATGAAACTTGTAAAAGGAATTTGCGAAGAATTGACTGTCCTAAATTTCGGAAAG
>CADCOW010000090.1 GCA_902803205.1 uncultured Eubacteriales bacterium
ATTCTTAATTCCATATTTTCTTGCAAGTTCAAGTAAGATAACTGTTCCTCTCACATTTACATCTACTGCAAGCGACGGATTATTTTGGCAATCTGGTAGTGGAGTTATACCGGCAAAATGATATATTACATCAAATTTTTTTTCTTTAAATAATTCATCAAGAAAATCTTTATCTCTTATATCTTTTCTATAAATTTCATCAATAAAACTTTTATCATCAAATATTAGATTGTCTTCATAACCATATGAAAAATTATCAAGAAGCGAAACATTATGTCCTTCTTTGTATAATTTGTATGAAAGTTGTGAACTAATAAAACCTGCAGCACCTGTAATTAAAATATTCATAATTTATAAATCCCCTATTTTGACAAAGGAAACAATGATAATTAAAGAAAAACAATTATTCAGTATTTCCTAAATTATGTGAACTTTTTTTGGTGGTCTTACAAAGAATATACATCATAGTATGATTAAATATTGTATGCACATCTTCTGCTATTTGCATATTATTGATTGGAACATATAAGTTTATATCTGCTAATTGTTTTAATTTACCTCCATCATATCCACTAAAACCAATAATTTTATTTCCTTTACTTTTAGCATACTCTACAGCTTTTATAACATTTTTTGAATTACCACTGCCTGAAATTGCTATTATCACATCACCAACTTTAAGTCTATTTACAAGTTGGTTATAAAAAATATTTTCATAACTATCATCATTTGCAATAGCCATAATTGTCGCAAAATTATCTGAGAGACAACAAAAATTATATTTTTTATCCAAGCCCTCTGATATCCCTTTATTAAAATCATTTTGCATATGAGATGAAAGTGCTGCACTACCACCGTTCCCAAATACATAAACTCTTGTTCCTTTTTCTCTTGTCTCTTCAAGCAAACTCATGACACTATTAATGGCATCAATGTCAAGATTTTTAATTATCTCAATTTCTTCATTTAAATATTTTTTTATATCATTTTTATAATCCATACTAACCTACGAAAACAATTCTACTCCCTTCACTATCTACTTTAAATGGAACTTCTCTATAATTTTTTAAAACATTTCTTACTTTTACTTTATTCTCATCCTTTACATATAAAAGCATAAATCCACCACCACCTGCACCAAGTATTTTACCGCCAATAGCACCTGCACTAATAGCATCATTATACATATTATCTATAAGGTCATTACTTATACCATCTGAAAGTGATTTTTTAATTTGCCAAGTTCTATTTAACTCCTTCCCAACTATGTCAATATTATTATGATTTAATTCTTCACAAACTTTGTCAACTGTCATAACCAAATCATCAAGCATTTTTCTTTTTTTCTCAATATTTTCAACTTGAGTACTTAAAATTTTTCTTGAATCACGAGTATTACCAGTATAAAACAACATTATATTATTGTATAAAGAATCTCTTGTTTTATTATCAATTATTAAAGGTAATATATCTACTGTTCCATCACTTAAAAATCTATATCTTTTAAATCCACCATTTGAAACAGCATATTGATCTTGTATCCCTATTCTTTGACCAAGCAAATCTATCTCTATATGACAAGCTTCTTTTGCTAAAATCTCAGGTGTGACAAACTCTCCTTTATATGCATGAAGAGCATTTAATACTCCTACAGCAAGTGCACTTGATGATGCGAGACCAATCCCTGCTGTACTTAATGGGATGTCAGCCATATATATAACTTCTATCCCCTTTGTTATACCTGTAAGTTTTAGTGCTTCACGAATTATATTATGTTTTAATTCCTCTATATCATCTACTAATTCATTACCATTATAGACAACTCTTATTTTATCATCAAACTTTTTATTAACTGTGATATATACATGCATATTAAGAGCAGCACTTAAAACTTGTCCATATCCTAAAGTGCTTTTTTCAAAATAATCTTTAAAGTCTGACCCACCGCCAAAGAAAGACGCTCTAAGTGGTGTTTTTGATATTATCATACACTACTCCTGTAAAAATAATAGATTACATCAACAAGCTAATTATTATTTCTTATTAAATCATTGACAGCATCTATTAATCTATACTTATCATCAACTTTGATTCCTCTCATATCAGCATTACTTGCAGTTTCTATATCTCTATCATCATCTCCTATCATAACACATTTTGTCAAATCAATGCTATAATCTTTTTGAGCTTTATATAACATTCCTGGTTTTGGCTTTCTACAATCACAATTTTCATCCCATCCATGTGGGCAAAAATATACTGCATCAATATG
>CADCOW010000091.1 GCA_902803205.1 uncultured Eubacteriales bacterium
AGTAAGATTCGAACTCACATCAACGGTTTTGGAGACCGGTGCTCTACCCTTGAACTATACCCCTAAAAACTATATTATTATAGCAAGTTATTACATATTTTGCAAGTTATTTTATTTACTACACTTTACATCAATATTTGACATATTTTAATACTTTCCAAATAACTTTTCCACTATATTTTTAAACTCTTCATATGCATAAGTATCACTTATTTCACTAAAAGAGTCTAAAAGTCCCTCATAATGCCATTTATGAAGTTTTGGATCAGTTACATGAAATTTATTCCACAATTCTTCTCCAAGACTCCTATAATCCATAAGCATAGCTCTTGCATTTGACAATTTATCACCAATTGCGACAATCTTACTATCTCTATCAAGTTTTTTTAATCTATCTATTGCATATCGTTTTCTATCTTGCCATGAGTCGGCTTCTGATTTACCTTCTATTACAATATCAGATTCTGAAGAAACTAATTTTGCCACCCTATCACCAAATTCTTTTCTTATATCTTCTTCGGTATATTTAGTATCTTCAATAACATCATGTAAAGCAGCCGCAGCAAGTACTTCTTGATCTTTTGTTATTGTAGCAACTATTGCTACTGCCTCAAGTGGATGAACTATATATGGGAATCCTTTTCCTCTTCTTTCAACACCACTATGTGCTTTTACAGCAAAATTAATTGCCTTATCAAGAAAACTTGTGTCCATCTTTTTTTCGCCCATATATCTTCACCTCATATATATATAATATAAATCATTTTAAATCATAACTATTGGCTTTGTTTGTTCCATTATTTTGTCAACATATGAATCACTGACATTTCTTCCACTAATCATATCAAGTAAACTCTTCAATGCTTCTCTTCCCTTTTTTTGTTTAATAACATAAATTATCAAAATGTTTTGTATGGCAACTGATGAAGAAATAATATCTATATCTGTTCCTCCAAGTTGTGCAAGTGACAATTTATATGCATCTTCACTATGTATTATTCTCATTTGTTCAACTTCACTAAGACTTTTAATACCAAGATCTAAAAATATTTCATAAAACCTTAAATAACTTACATCTTCAACATCAGCGCCAGTGATACTTGCAATTTTATTGATTAGGTATCTATAAGGGTCAAGTGATAGATAATTTTTATATGAATCAATATTAAGTGAAATATCTTTAAACTCACCCTTTGATACAAGTGATCTTATCTTCTTTCTATATTCATCTATATCATTTCTAATGACTAAAAATTCATCATCAGCAATTTCAAGTAAACCTTCAAGTCTCGCAAGTCGTCTTATATATTCTTTTGGAACTTCAACATCAGACTTATATCCTGTATCATGAAATATAGTAGCCCATACATGTTGTAGACTTGTCCTCATTTGAATTTCAAAACGTATATCATTTATTTCTTTATGTTTTTCATCATAAAATAATTCTTTTGGTAGTTGACAAATGTAATGTAGGGACATATATCCAAATCTATCTACTTCATACAATTTTCTCTTATCTATAGAATTATCATAATCAATTTTAAAATTTTTTTCTATAAGACTTGCTATAAAATCAACTTGGTCAGAATAAAATGTTATAACCCTTGCACCAACTAAATCAGTAATATCTTTTATACTTTTATACTTATGCCCTTTTAAATTTAATTTTCCTTCAAGACTTTCACGAGTTTTAACTCTTGTTTCTATACCTGCAACGAAAATCTTATTGTCTTCACAAATAATCTTTTTTAAAAAACTAACCAAAAATTCATTAATTATATTTAATGATTCTTTACTCTCTTCAAATTCATCTAACAAATCTTTTACATGTTGATCCATAATGTCTCCTTACAAAAATAGCGAGAACAATTCTCGCATAAACGTAGCGAGAGGGGGACTCGAACCCTCGACACCGCGGGTATGAACCGCGTGCTCTAGCCAACTGAGCTATCTCGCCACATCACTTATTATGGGGCGTATAGGGCTCGAACCTATGACCCCCTGCTTGTAAGGCAGATGCTCTCCCAGCTGAGCTAACACCCCCTAAAAATAAGTGCTTTTACATTATACTTTATTGTGATTTTTTAGTCAAGTATAAAAATTTAGCAAAAATAGTTATTTTATGGTAAAATCTTAATATGGCTTATGATGGAATATTTATAAAAGCTCAAATAAATGAAATAAAAAACATTATTTTAAATGAGCACATATCAAAAATAACCGAAAAGTCTCATAAAGAGATTTGTTTTCACATACGAAAAAATAATCAAAACCTTGTTTTAACTCTTTCTGCCAATCCCAATTTCCCATATATTTTACTATCTAATAATCAAAGTGAAAACTTATCAGTTCCACCAGCATTTTGTATGTTACTTAGAAAATATTTAAATGGAAGTTTAATTAAAAATATAACACAGATAGGTAAAAATTTTAGAGTAAAGGTTGATAAAGCAAAATACTTAGAGCGAATAGTTAAATTTGAATTTGAAAATATAGATGAATGTGGTGATATAAAAACTTATTTTTTATATTTTGAAATAATGGGCAAATACAGCAACATATTAATTACTGATAGCGATAATATTATTGTAGATGTATTAATTAAAAGCAATAATTTAAATGCACGACTTATGCCAAAATTAAAATACTCTATAAAAGAAATTGAAAATAAAAATGAGATTTTATTTGAAAATTTAGATGGCTTCTTATCAAATATCAATGAGACTATGTCTTTATCAAGTATAAATGATGAAAAATATGATTTATCAAATGCAATATCAAGCAAATATGCTGGTCTATCAAAGCAATTTGTTATGAACGAAATATTAAATTATTTGGTACAAACTCGAAAAAAAATAAATGTAGAAAATTTTAATTATGAAATAATCAACAAGTATATAAAAGACAAAGATTCTTATGAAAAATTTTTTAATCATATCAAATTAAGCATAGAAAATATATTATTTAGTGATTTTAAATATTCACCAGTTATAAATTATAAAAACAATAAGCCATCAGATTTTTATCTATTTAAACTTAATAGCTACGAAGGAGAAATAAAACATTTTGATAGTATCAATGCTTGTATAGAAACTTATATTAATGAAAAATATACTGATATCAATGACACAAGTGAAAAAAAAGCTATTGAATCTACAGTCAAAAGTTTATATACAAAACTTAATAAAAAAATTGATATTTATAAAAAAGATTTAGCAAAATGTGCTGATATAGACACATATAAGAATTATGGTGAATTAGTTTCAGCTTTCGGTTATAATCTTTCAGATATAAAAGATGGCATCTTAACTTGTAAAGATTATAATCATAACGATGAAATTGTCCAAATCCCAGTTGATGAATCACTAACAGTAGCAAAAAATGTTGAAAGATATTATGATAAATACAATAAATTAAAAAGAACAAAAGATAATGCTGAAAAATTGTTAAATGAAACTCTTGATAAGTTAGAACATTTAAATACTATTTCAAATTCTTTATCTATGCCACTTGATAAAAATGATTTATATATGATTAAAGAAGAAATAGTAAAGTATTTTGATGAAGCTGGCAAGATACAAAGTTTAAAAAAGCAAAAACAAGATAACAATAAAAGAAAAAATACCAAAAAGAATAATAAATTAAACTATAATATTCATCACTTCAAATCATCAGATGGTATAGATATCTATGTTGGCAAAAATAATTTACAAAACGAATATCTAACTTTTACACTTGCAAATTCTAATGATACTTGGTTACATATTAAAGATGCTACTGGCTCACATGTCATTATAAAAAAACCTTATGATGAACTTGATGATAAGACCTTGATTGAAGCGGCTTCTCTTGCTGCCTATTTTAGTGAGAAAAGGAATGAAACAAAAGCTACTGTTGATTATACATTAAGAAAAGATTTAAAAAAAGTCAAAGGTAAAGCTCCAGGATTTTGCATTTACCATAAGAATTATAGTATCAATGTAAAACCTGAAATTCTTGTTAAAGAAGTATCTTAAAACAATTAATTTAACTATATTACTATTTCTTCAATTTTGCAACAAAAAAACCTTCGTGCAATTTATCTGGGAATATCTTTATATATACTCCATCATTTACTGAACTTCCCTTGCTCCATTTATTATAGTCATTTTTGATTTTACAGAAATCTATTTTAAATCCATTTTTAATTGCAAAATCTATAATATCTTCATTTTCTTCTTTTAATAACGAACAAGTCGAATATATCAGTACTCCTTCATTTTTTAGTAGTTTGTATGCTTTTTTTATTAATCTTTTTTGAGTTTTAACGCATTTATCAATAAGATTTTTTGTAAAATAATCTTTATACTTATTGTTATTGATATTTAAAGTACCTGACCCAGAACAAGGAGCATCAAGTAAAATTTTATCAAATTTAAACATATCATCAAGGTCCAAAGCATTTTGATTTAATGCTAAAACATTTGCTCCCTGTACATTTAAATTATATTTTAGTTTTTCGAATCTATCCTTATGGAGTTCTATAGCAGTTAAACTCACCTTATTATTGCAAACACTCTGAATCATAGTAGTCTTGCCACCTGGAGCAGCACACATATCCAAAATATTTTCATTTTCTTTTGGCTCAAGTGCTATAACTGGTATCATTGATGAAAGACTTTGAACATATATTTCTCCATTTTGATAAATTGCCAACTTTTCAATTCTTAAACCTGTTTTTGAGTCAAAGCCATCACTAATTTTATAATTATCTAATATATATGCATCTTTTATATCTTTATATTCTGTATATTTTAATCCTAATTTATCTAAGGTATCAAACAACTCTTTTTTTTCTTTACATTTAATTCTATTCACTCTAAATGTTGTCAACTTTTCTTCTTTCAATCCACTTAATATATTATTTATCTCATCACTATTATATTCACTTCTCTTTAAGTTCTCTTCTAAAAATTCATTTTCCATATTCATAGTATTCACACTCACTAATACTTAATCAAAAATATTATCTTTCATCAATGTCTAATTGTATTTTTTCAATTATCGGTATTTTAATTTTTCTCCTTATATCAATCTTGTAATCACTACACAAATCTTTTATATTTATATCTATTTTTGATTCCCAATTCTTTTTCAATTCGCTATATCTTAAATAATATATTATCCCTATTTTATCAAAATGAATCAAAATAAAAGAAATACCGCCTTGTTCCTCAAACTCTTTCATAAACTCATATTGATGTTTATGAATATTTGTTAAAGGAAAAGTGTTTGATGCACATTCTTTCGCATCAAAACATACTGGTATTTCTTGAACTACTCCTATATAATCCACAGTTGACTTCTTATCAAAATATGCAAGAGTTATATGCCCTTCCTTATCCATTTTTGTTGGTACTATCGGTGTGGGTATTTTTTGAATAAGTGCAAGTTTTTTATGACGATAATCTTCTATCGTCCGATTTATCATTTCTTCAAAAACACTTCCCCTTAGACCTCTAAGTTTCATTCTTATAACTCCATTATTTTTTATAAATCAAGTTCTACAAAACTTTAAACTTTTATTTGTTTTCCAAAATTGTTTTCCACTCTTCTACAATCTTATTTTTATCATCAAAATAATCCATATACATTGCTTTTTTCACTCTTGCATAAGTAGCATTTGATTTTGCTATAGCTTTTTTAGTTCCTGTCTCAAGTATATCATACACATCTGATAAATTATTTTCCCATTTATTTCTTTCATCTCTATATTTTGATATTTTTTCTTCTAATATAGCATATAAAAACTTTTTACATTTTACATCACCGAGACCACCTTTTTTATAATGCTCTTTCATCTCATCAAGATTTTTATAGTCATTTAAATAGTCATTAAAATGTCTATCTTCACATAATATATCTAAAAAATTAAAAACTGCATTACCTTCCACATTTCCTGGGTCTGTTGGCTTTATATGATTCTTATCTGTATACATTGACATTACTTTCTTATTCAAAGAATCTGATGGCTCTGAAATATATATACAATTATTAAGCGACTTTGACATTTTTTCAACTCCGTCTAAACCCTTAAGTCTTGTAGCTTTTTCATTTTTTGGAAGCATTATCTCAGGCATAACAAGAGTTTCACCATATATTGTATTAAACTTATGTACTATTTCTCTACATTGTTCAAGCATTGGTTTTTGATCTTCTCCAACTGGCACAACATTTGCATCAAAAGCAGTTATATCTGCAGCTTGGCTTATAGGATAAGTAAAAAATCCAACTGGTAGCCCTTCATCACCACTATTAAAACCTCTTAGTTCCATTTCTGATTTTACAGTTGGATTTCTTTCAAGGCGCGGAACAGTAACAAGATTCATATAATAAAAAGTAAGTTCAGTAAGTGCTGGTAATGCACTTTGCACAAAAATAGTAACTCTATTAGGATCAAGTCCTATTGATAGGTAATCCAGAGTTACTTGAATTATATTATCTCTAATTTTTTTTGGATTATTAAAATTATCTGTAAGTCCTTGTCCATCTGCAAGCATAATATAAATTTCATCAAAACTTTTATCATTTTGTAAATTTAACCTATTATTTAAAGAACCTACCAAATGCCCTAAATGAAGCTTACCTGTTGGTCTATCACCAGTCAAAGCTATCTTACCCATATAATCTCCTTTTTTAAAGTTTTATTTATTATGGGAATGCATTTTTTATTAATGTTATCTCATCCCCATCTATGCTTACAACATCAAATCTACAAGCAGTACTCTCACTAATACTATTTTTCATCATATAATATTTTGCAACATTATAGATTTTTTTCTGTTTATATTTATCAACTGCAAAAACTCCTTTAGCCAAACTGTCTTTATCCCTATATTTAACTTCTATAAAACATAAATATCCATCGTTTTTTGCAATTATATCTATTTCACCAATTCTACAGCTAAAATTTGACTCTATAATGTCATAATCTTGCCAAATAAGATAATCTCTTGCTATATTCTCGTATTTTTTTCCAATTTCTCTTTTATTCATCATAGTATAAGTAGTTTTAACATAAGTTATATTCTATTTTCTATTAATTATTTAAAAATGATAAAAATGATTTTCTATGTATATCACAAGGTCCTATTTCTTTCAATTTATCCATATGAAACTTTGTGCCATATCCTTTATGTTTTTTAAAACCATATTCTGGAAATTTTTTATCATATTCTATCATCATTCTATCTCTGGTTACTTTTGCAATTATACTTGCAGCCGCTATTGATATAGATATTGCATCACCGTGCACTATATCAACTTGTTTTATGTCCACATTTTTTATGATTAAAGCATCAACAAAAAGCATATTAATATTTTTACCTGTTTTTTCTTTGTACATAATATCTGCTTTTTCGTAAGCATCTTTCATCGCAATATGAGTGGCTTCAAGTATATTTATATTATCAATAACTTTTTCATCAACTATACCAATACCATATGAAATTGATTTTTCTATGATTTCATCATATAACAATTCTCTTTTCTTTTCACTTAGTTTTTTAGAATCATTTATAAATAGTATTTCTTTATTACTATCTAACACAATGCAAGCAGCAACTACTGGTCCAGCCAATGGTCCTCTACCTGCTTCATCTATTCCAGCAATTACATACTCACTATACTTATTCTCATATTCAGACATAACTTTTAGTCTAAGTCTTTCTGCTTTTAATTTTTCATCACTAATTTTTGTCATATTTATCAAAATAAGAATATACTTTATAATTAAAACTCCAAACTAATTCTTCCAATACTACCTTTACGGAAATCATTTATTATCAAATTTGCAACTTTATCATAATTGATGTCTCCACCTTTTTTATAGCAAGCATTTTTTTCTGCAATTTCATTCATAACATCAATAGTTTCAGAATTTTCATCAGATTTTTCTAATTTATATCTTTTTATAAATAATTTATAATATTTTTTATATACTTTTTTAAAAAACTCATAAGATAAATCTTGCTTCTCTAATATATCATCATTTATAGACCCTACAAGTGCTAAATTAAGTCCTACATCATTATTTTCAAATTTTTTAACTGTAACCCCCGGCGTATCAAGAAGTAACATTTTATCACTCACTTTTGTCCAACTTAATCTTTTTGTTACCCCAGGTGTATTTTCAACTTTATTAACTTTTTTCCTTACATAAGAATTAATAAAAGTACTTTTCCCAACATTAGGCATACCTACCACCATTGATTTTACAATAGTATTTTTAATTCCTTTTTTTTCATTTTTTTCTATTATTTCTTTGGTAAGTATATCAATTTTTTTATCAACATCTTTTTTTATGTTATTATTTCTACTATCTAAGAAAACTATCTCTCCATCAAAACCGTTTACTAATTCTTTCAGTTTACTCTTCGTTATTTTTTTAGTCTCATTTTCATCTGCTAAATCTATTTTATTTACTACAATCAACCTCTTTTTATTTTTTATTTCTTCATTTAAAAAATTGATTGAAGACATTATGCATCTCGCATCAACTATCTCAATCACCAAATCAACTTCTTTTATATGTTCTTTAATTTCTCTCCTGGCTTTTGCTATATGCCCAGGGAACCATTCAATTTTCATTATATTTATTGTCTAACTACAAACCAAACTTTACCCAAAATATCACTTCTTTTTATATTTCCTACATCTGCAAATCTTGAGTCTTTTGAACTAAATAAGTTATCTCCAAGAACATAGTATTCATCATCCCCAAGTTTAACATTTTGGTCAATATTAGAAGATAAAGAATTTTTTAAATTGCCATTGTCAATTTTTATATCATTAATATAAAAATTACCATTGCTTATTGTTACAGTTTCGCCTGGCAAACCATATATTCTCTTGATGCTGTCTTGTCCATTATTATTAAACACAATTACATCATTTTTATATAGTGGTAACAAATTTCTATATAATCTATTTACAAGAACAATATTGCCATCATTTATATATGGTGCCATACTAAAACCTTGTTGCAACCTCTGTGTAAATAAAATATAACTTACAATGAATGCAACTACAACAGCAAAAATAATATCAGCAAAAATTCTACAAATTTTTAATACTAATTTTTCGTCCAAGATTTATTAACTATTAACTTGATTTGTCAAGTCTTCCTTAACCTTAGCAGCTTTACCAATTCTTGTTCTTAAATAATTGAGTTTTGCTCTTCTTGCTTTACCTTTTCTTACTACTTCTACTTTAACTACCATAGGACTATTTACTGGGAAAGTTTTTTCTACTCCAACGCCATTAGAATTTTTCCTAACAGTAAATGTTTCTCTATTTCCACCACATTGTCTTTTAAGTACAACTCCTTCATAAATTTGTACTCTTTCTTTTTCACCTTCTCTTATTAAATTATGAACTTTAACACTATCACCAACATTAAAATTGAGTTTTTCTTTTCTTAATGTTTCTTGTTCAATTTCTTTAATTATTGAATTCATAGCATCCTCCTAATTATTTTCTTTTAAATACCTTTCATATAAATCAGGTCTATTATTCTTTGTTATCTCTATTGATTTTTCTAAGTTCCACTTTTCTACTTTTTTATGGTCTCCACTTAATAGTACATCAGGAACTTTTAAGCCTTCATATTCGTATGGTCTTGTGTATTGCGGATATTCAAGTAAATTATTTCTAAATGATTCTATATTGGTTGATTCATCATTTGATAAAACTCCTTTTACAAACCTTGCTACGGAATCTATAACTACCATAGCTGGGAGTTCACCACCAGTTAAAACATAGTCACCTATTGATATTTCTTTCGCATTCAAGAGTTTTAATGCTCTCTCATCTACTCCTTCATAATGACCACAAAGTATGACAATCTCTTCTTCTTTTGAAAATTCTATAGCCATTTCTTGATTGAATACTTTGCCCTTTGGTGACATATAATAAGTATTAATACTGCTCTTATCTCCTACGATTGCTTTATAGCAATCATATATTGGTTGAGCCATCATAAGCATTCCATTGCCGCCACCATATACTTCATCATCAACTGATTTATGTGAATCTTTTGAATAATCTCTTATATTGAAAACATTGATTTCTAAAATCCCCTTATTAATTGCTTTCCCGATTAAACTTTCTCTTTTAAAATCGTTAAACATTTGCGGGAATATTGTCATAATATTAATCTTCAAATTAATCCTTCTATTGTTTTTAAAATAATTATAGATTTCCCAATATCTATTTTTTCCACAAAATCTGCAACCATTGGCACTAGCAAATCTTTTCCATTATAGTCAATAACTAAAATGCCATTGTTTGATGACTTCATAATATCTTTTACCTCTCCTATATACTTATCTTTTAAATATGCTTTTGCTTCCAGTAAGTCAACTATATAATATTCATTTTGATTTAATGGAATAGCATTTTCACGATTTACATATATATTCTTACCAATCAATTTAATAGATTCTTCTATCTTATCGTATCCTTTGATTTTTAATATACAGGTATTTTTTATGTATTTAACACCTTCTGATAAAAATGTATCAATGTTTTTAAATTCATCATCATTTGCATCTTCACTTTCAAGTATATAAAAATCTTTTAAATCATCAAATCTATGTAAGTCATCAGTAGTTGGAAATATTTTTACTTCACCTTTTATACCATGAAGCGATATTATTTTGCCAATTCTTAGGTACTTTCTCATCTTATATCAACTACAACTTTTACTTCTTTTACGGTTGCAATCGCACCCATAATTGCTCTTATGCTTTTTGCAATTTTTCCTTCGTGTCCTATAACTTTTCCGAAATCATCTTTATCTACTTGCACAGTATACCTTATAAAATTGCCGTCTTTTTCTTCTTTAATGTTGACTTTATCCTTCTTTGTGACTAACGCATTTACAATGTATTCTAAAACTTCTTTCATAGTACCACCTTACTTGACTATTCCTGTTGCTTTAAGAAGTTTACCTACTGTCTCTGTTGGTTTTGCACCATTTGCAATCCATTTCTTACAAGCTTCTTCGTCAATTTTCACTTCAGATGGTTCTTTATAAGGATTGTAGTAACCTATCTCCTCAATAAATCTTCCATTTCTTGGATAATGTGAGTCAGCAACAACAACTCTGTAAAATGCATTATGTGCATGTCCCAACTTCTTTAACCGTATCTTTACAGCCATTTAATTATTTCCTCCTTTAATTATATTGTTAATTTTATTAGATAATTTAATTATCTCTTTATTATCTTTTGCAACACTCTTTATATCATTTGCAATCTTTTCAATATCTTTAAATCTAACACTAAGCATTAATTTTTTATCAATATCTTTTAATTTCTTATCTGCATTTTTATATAAATCATATGCAGCCTGTCTTGTTATATGCAATTCTTCACCAATTTCTGTAAAAGATAAGTCATCATTTACATGATATTCATACACAAGTTTTTGATTATCACTTAATAAGCCACCATATAAATCATACAATATTGATTTGTTAAAAATATCTTCCATAGCACAAATAAAAAGCCCGCTTATGTCGCGGACTTATATATTATCATATTTTGCTACTACTGTCAAGTATTTTTCTTGGCAAAGATAAAGATAAAAAAGGGGCACCAAAGGGTGTCCCTAAATCACCAATAATATAACCCCGTCCCCAAATTTCTAAGTTGAAACCAGCACAGGGTTTATACTTTCAAGTTTTACTAAGGCTGTACCTGCTGTGTCATAAATATTTATCCAGGCAATATCTCCTCTTCTATCTAATGTAAATGCATCAGAATCTTCCATTGATATTGTAAGTTCTCCACTACTTGGTATTGTAACTGTTTTATCAAATAATCTATCACTTGTAGTTGCAAAATTACCATTTGAAAACTTATTCTTACTTATCATTATACGAACATTTCCAGAAGTCAAAGTATTTGGACTACTTACACTATACAATGAAAGTTTTATATCTTTAATTTTAATTTTAGAATCATCAGATTCTGCTTTTATAGCAGGTGCACCTTGACCGTGATATACAACATCAGTTGATTGGTCAGACACATATTGGTTTTCTATTAAATTAAGTGATGAGTATACAGGGTCAACTTTTGGTTCATAATAAGTATATTTAATATTAGATATTTTTACATCTTCTGTAGTGTCCCCAGTAAATGGCCAATATACTCTTTTATATGTATGTGTTGAAGTAGCACTTGTTCCTATACTATATCCAGTTTTTTGAGTAGCAGATGCCCAATCAAGTTCAGATTGATTTGTAATACCATATGCAACTTGACTTGTATTAGTGCCAAAGAAATAAAAACTATAGTCTATACCATCATTAGTTTTTCTCCATACTATATTTTGTTTACCATAATTCCAATTTGAAGTAGAACTATATTGTGCAGATGGAATTGAGCCTGTAGTTCCACCAGTATATTTTGTGCCCTTTGGTATATTAATAGTTATTCCTGTAGTATAATCAGCACCACCAGCAGTGCAGTAAATAGCATTAAAATTTGTCCAAGAGTTTTTCCCTATAGTGTTATTTTTATAAGTATAACCAATTATTTCAATAGTATTATCTATATAGGCAGAGGAATTGTATTTTTTTAATTCCATCTTACCATTAGGTAAAATATTAAAATCCCATAATTTTCCACTACCAGTAGTTACTGAATTTGAATTGTAAAATGTATTTGATCTTTTTCCTGTTGAACATTTGGAAATTCCACCGTGATATCCACTATCCCATGCAGTATATTCCTGTACATAGGTACCACCATTCCACCCGTATGATCTTGCACATAAATTACCAGAATCAGTTTCCCCTCTCGCATAAGCAAGAGTAGGACCTACTTGATATATTACACCACTGGATTCACTTCCATGGGCTCTATACCCAGTATATGCTACACATTCAGGATGGTTATGATATCTTGTAGTATTTACTACTGTATTATTTACTATACTTGTTTTTGCTGTACTTGTAGGTAAATTAAAACTTGCCCATCTAAACTTATTATTTGTAGCATACATAAGAGGACTCCAAAGTTCTGAAGGCTCAAGACTTACTGATATTCCAGCAAGATAACTTGATATAGCATCATCTATCTTATTATCTATGGATACATTATAAGCATCAATTTGAGATTGAAAAGTGTTTTTCAAACTATCAAATTCTGCTTTTGTTATAAATGCTGAACCATCATTATCAGATACTACAGCAGCATTAGCGTTAATAGTCATAATAATTACTACAAATAAAGATAATAATTTTTTTATTAGTTTATTTTTCATCATTTTTCTCCACAACATTTTTATTAAGCAATTACAGGGTTTACACTTACAAGTTTAACCGTTTTAAAATTTGTTGTATCTGTAGGATAAATATTTATCCATATAGTATCTACATTTCCAACTAAAAAATTACCACTATCAAATGTAAGTTTTCCTGTACTTCCTATTGAAACTGTTGTCTCAAAGCATTTATCATTTGTTTCATTTGCATAATTGCCATCTGTAAACTTATTATTACTAATCATAAGTTTAACACTGCCACTTGTTAAATTATTATTAGCATCATATAATTCCAATTTTATATCTTTAAGTTTATATGTTGCATCTTTATCATATATACGCATAAGTGGCGCACCATTTCCATGATATAATGTCTTACTCGCTATCTTAGATGCATAAGAATTTTGTAATTGTTTAAGAATGAAATTTTTAGGATTGACTGTAGGATGATAAAACTTAAATCGAATATTTCCTATTCTCACATCTTCATTATTTGGACCAGTGTATTCATAAAAATCTCTTTGATATGTATAATAATCTGATTCATACGTTCCATTGCCATAGCCAGTCATCACTGATGCAGTATTCCAATCTGGCACTACTTGGTCATTTATAGCATATAATGATTGGTTTACATTAGTTCCCCAATACATATATGAATAATCTTTTCCATCAGATTCAGTAATCCATGTAAGAGTCTGTGTACCATAAGACCAGTTTGAAGTTTTATTATAGTTTATAGTTGATGTATTCCCTATTTTAGCACCAGTCCAACCAGTCCCTTTTTCAAATGTCACATTATGTGTTTGGATACTTACTGTTGACCCAGAAACATAGTCATCCATACCATGTGCAACCGTATAGAAAGCATTAAAACTATTCGTACCAGTTAAAGATGTTGGACTACGAAAGTTTTTATAAGAATACCTTATAAGATTGATAGCATCATCTACATAGGCTTTACTATAATAATTTTTTAATTCATAATTGTCTTGTGGCAATTTATTTAATTCATATAATTTACCTTGCCCAGTTGACATATTATTCACTGTTACCCAAGAATTATATAAATTATTGTTCGTTGCATAACTATTCTTTCTACTTGTAAAATCATATTGATCTGTCCATGCAGTTAGGTTTGCTAAATTTGATCCAGGGCCAGCTGTATATGCACGTTCTATATGTGCAGGTGGGTCCTCAGCATAACCGCTGTCAGAAGCAGACTTCCAAGAAACAGCATAAATAACACCTGCAGAATTAAGCGAAACATTTTTAGTTCCGTGGGATCTGACAGTTCCAAAAACTTTCCATTCAGGATGATTATGATATCTCAAACATGTCACAGTTATATTATCTTTTAAATCATTAGTTCCTGACCCTCTGTTAGTACTTGTAGGTAGCGGACCACTACACCATCTAAAATTATTTCCCGATGTATTCATTATTTTAACCCATAAGTTATCAGGCACTTTACTAAGTTTTAAACCAGCAAGATATGCTGCTATCGCACCATCTATTTTACTATCTATACTTGTATTATAATTATCAATTTGACTTGAAAAGTTATTTTTTAATGCTTCAAATTCAGCCTTTGTAACAAAAGCCGAGCCATCATTATCGCTCACCACAGCAGCAAAACTCTCTATACTCATAAGCACAACTAAAAATAGTGCCAAAGTTCTTTTTACTATTCTTGTGCTCTTTCTCATAATCTATAAATTACGACCTATCTTAAAGACTTTGGGCGGATGATATCCGCCCCTACGGTTTGCTACATGTGGCTACAATTTCTTCCCGTAGGGGAGGATATTATCCTCCCCTACATGATGTCGGATGATATCTGCCCCAACGACCCCCAATAGGTTAGGGGGTCCCCTCCCCAGGACCAAATGGCAAA
>CADCOW010000092.1 GCA_902803205.1 uncultured Eubacteriales bacterium
TAAATCATATGGTGCACCACAAATTATAAATGATGGTGTGTCTATAGCAAAAGAGATTGAGTTAAAAGATGAATTTGAAAATATGGGAGCTCAACTTGTAAAAGAAGTTGCAAGTAAGACAAATGATGTTGCTGGTGATGGAACTACAACTGCTACAGTTCTTGCAGGTGCTCTTATAGATGAAGGATTTAAAAACCTTGCAGCAGGTGCTAATCCTATAGTTTTAAGAAAAGGTATAAAAAAAGCAGTTGACACTGTAGTTGAGTCTATTAAGAAACAATCTAATCCAGTAGGTGGAAAAGACCAAATAGCAAAAGTAGCTGCTATTTCAGCAGGAGATGAAGAAGTAGGAAATATGGTTGCTGATGCTATGGAAAAAGTTTCTAAAGATGGTGTTATAACTATAGAAGAGTCAAAAACTATGAAGACTGAACTTGACCTTGTTGAAGGAATGAAGTTTGATAGAGGATATATAAGCCCATATATGTGTTCTGATATGGAAAAGATGGAATGCAGTCTTGAAGACCCATATATACTTATAACTGATAAAAAGATATCTAATATACAGGATATTCTCCCACTTCTTGAAGAGATTGTTAAGTCAGGGTCTAAACTTTTGATTATAGCAGAAGATATAGAAGGTGAAGCACTTACTACACTTATAGTAAATAAACTTAGAGGAACATTTAATGTATGTGCAGTAAAAGCACCTGGTTATGGTGATAGAAGAAAAGAGATGCTTCAAGATATTGCTATTCTTACTGGAGGAAAAGTTATAAGTGATGAGCTTGGTCTTGAATTAAAGAAAGCAACTATAGCTGATTGTGGTAAATCAAAATCAGTTAAGATTACAAAAGATGATACAATAATAGTTGATGGTCTTGGTGACAAGCAAATGATTAAAGATAGAGTAGGACAAATTAGAGCACAAATATCAACAACTACATCAGACTTTGATAAAGAAAAACTCCAAGAAAGATTAGCAAAACTTGCAGGTGGTGTAGCAGTTATAAAAGTTGGTGCAACTACAGAGACAGAGATGAAAGAAGCAAAACTTCGTATGGAAGATGCATTAAATTCTACTCGTGCAGCAGTTGAAGAAGGAATAGTAGCTGGTGGTGGCTCAGCATATATTCATGCCATTCCAGAAGTTGAAAAACTTGTAAATACTCTTGAGGGAGATGAAAAGACAGGTGCTAAAGTTGTTCTTAAAGCATTATCAGCACCACTTCATAAGATTGCAGAGAATGCAGGACATGATGGTTCTGTTGTTGTTGAAAAAGTTAAAAATGAAAAAGAAGGAATTGGTTTTGATGCATATAATGAACAATATGTAGATATGATTAAGTCAGGTATCATAGATCCAGCAAAAGTTACAAGATCAGCAATACAAAATGCAGCATCAATAGCATCTTCACTTCTTACTACAGAATCAGTTGTAGCAGATATTAAAGAACCAACACCTCCTATGCCAGCAGGCGGTGGAATGGGCGGTATGGGCGGAATGATGTAAAATATATAGGTGTCCTTACATAGATAAGAATTATATTAAAAATAAAAAAAGTTGGACCTTTAAGGAGGTTCAACTTTTTTAGATAAGGTATGTATAATTATTGATGGCACACTTATTTAAGGGATACAGTTTTATGCTCTTCCCATCTTTCTTTATAATCAGGAAGATAAGACTTTACAAGTTTATAAAATTTATCACTATGATTATGAACAAATAAGTGAGCCATTTCATGAACAACTATATATTCCAAAAAATAATCACTCATAAAATATAAGTAAGAATTAAATTTGATTTTGGCTTCATTAAACTTGCATATACCCCAAACCGATTTCATTTTACGAATACTAATTTCATTGACTTTTGTATTCATAAGTATTTCATATTTTTCAACAAAATTTTTAATACGAAGAAGTAGTGCTTTTTTTTCAGAATTTGTTAAAGGTTTATTGTCAGAAAGATTTGTAGTATTTTCTGCCTTTGATAAATATTTTCTTATCCAAGATTCTTTTTCTTCTATAAAAGAAAGTATTTCTTCTTCATTTATATAATAAGGACAGGTCAATTTTATTATACCACTATCACTGATACTAAGACGGATATTTCTATTTTTTCGGTATTTAGCATAGTGGATTGTAAGACCATTAAATGTAATAATTTTATAATTTAATTTAATCATTATGTATATTATAGCATTTTATGTTTTTAATATCAATTTATGTGATTATTTACATATTTATCTTATAAAATGCTAATGATTAAAAATTACTTGCAAAATATGTAAATATATTGTATGATATATTATTAAGAATAAAGAGCATAAATTTTAAAAGAGAGTAAAATATTTTATTATGAAAATTGAGAAAATTAATGAAAATTCAATTAGTTTAGTTCTTCAGAGTGAAGATTTGCAAAATAGAAACTTGAAACTTACAGATTTATCTTATGGTTCAGAAAAAGCTAAAGAATTACTTATAGAGATTATGGAACTTGCAAAGACGCAAGTAGGCTTTAATGCAGATGCCCCACTTGCAGTAGAGACAGTACCACTTAAAGATGGAGCAGTGAAACTAATCGTAACAAAAATATATAATCCAGATGAATTGGACGCAAGATATTCAAGATTTACTCCAACTAAAAAAGGACAAGTTCCATTTAGCATTATGCAAATGCTTGAAAATACTATAGATAAATTTGAAGAAGCTCTTAAGCAAAATAGCATTAGAGGTATTAACGAAGTTAATAATGTTGAGAAACTTGAATTTAAAAAAGATTCTGAACCAATGGCAATTTTTGAATTTGATGAGATTGATAAAGCAAGTGATGCAACTAAAAATATACAGTATTTTGATTATGATAGTGTACTATATAAAGATGAAAAGAACTTTAAATATTATTTAGTGCTTACTCTTAAGTCAAATCCAACAAATGAAGATAAATCACTTTTTGCAAAGGTATGTAATACTATAGCAGAGTATGGTATAAGGCTTAAAGGGAAGACTGGTATGAATAAGGCATATTACGAAGAGCATTATAAAACTATTATAAAAGAAGATGCAGTAAGTAAATTAAGTAGATTATAGCAAAAAGGAGGATATATATTATGTCTATTACAAAAGATATGCTAATTGGAGATATTTTACAAACAGAAAAAGCAGAGACTATTGCAACTATTTTACAAGCAGAAGGAATGCATTGTTTGGGTTGCCCAGCTTCACAGATGGAATCACTTGAAGAGGCTTGTGCAGTTCATGGGATTGATGCTGATTCTGTTCTTGCAAAAATAAATGCTGCAGTAGCTTAAAATAAAGGAGGAGAATATGGCACATAAAGTATCAGATCAATGTGTAAAGTGTGGAGCTTGTGCAGAACAATGCCCAGTGGGTTGCATAAAAGAAGGAGATACAAAATATGAAGTAAATGCTGATGAGTGTATTGATTGTGGCGCATGCGAAAGTGCTTGCCCAACAGGTGCAATTTCAGCATAAACAGTGAATATTGTGTAAAAAATTATTAAAAAAACGGCTATTTTCTTTACATAGTCGTTTTTTTTTGATAAAATAATAAGGTTATGAAAAATGAGAAGTCTTTTTTTGAATTTATAGGTAAAGCAGTTGTTGCTTTTATATTAGAATGGGCAGGTATTCTAATAACTGCTTTTGTTGTGGCATTATTTATCAACAATGTCATAATTACAAATTCATATATACCAACACCATCTATGGAATCTAACCTACCAGTAGGAAGTAGGTTATTTGGGTTTAGACTTACATATAAGTTTACAAAACCTAAAAGGGGTGATGTAGTTATTTTTGATTATGGATATGAGTGTAAGAATTGTCATATAATGTATCAAAAAAATGAAGAAGAGAAATGCCCAAAATGTGGAACAGAAACTAAGGGTTCAAAAAAAGTGCATTTTATTAAAAGGGTAGTTGGACTTCCAGGAGAGCATATAGAGATAAAAGCAGATTACACAGCAGAACAAGAATTATTTAAAACTACAAGGTTTTCAGATCCAAATGTAAAAGCAACATGTGGACATGTATATATAAATGGAGAGAAGTTTGAAGAAGATTATCTAAATGAACCAATGATTGTAAATAATTTTTTTAGAGGAGTCGATTTAACTGTTCCTGATAATTGTTATTTTTTACTTGGAGACAATAGGAATAATTCGGAAGACGCAAGGTTTTGGCCAAATCATTTTATAAATATTAAAGATATTGAGGCAAAGGCATATGTTATTTATTGGCCACTTAATCGTATGGGAATCATAAAGTAAGTTTAAATAAATAGTAACTTAATAATATATTTTAAGTATGTTTCAGTGGTTGTTTTAAACCATTAAGAAGGGGAAGTATGGGGAAAAAAAGTGAATTAGCAAGTGAATATGAGCACATTTTAAAAATTGACAAGAATTGTTTTGATATGGCAGATAAGTTTTGTGAAGGTTATAAGTCTTTTATGAATTCTTCAAAAACTGAAAGAGAATGTACAAATACTATAATTGATATTGTAAAATCAAAAGGTTATAAAGAATTTAATAAAGATATAAAGGAATTAAATGCTGGAGAAAAGTATTTTATCAATAATAGAGGTAAGGCAGTTGTTTTAATAACTATAGGGAAAGAGCCAATTGATAAAGGTGTCAATTTTGTCATTTCTCATATTGATTCTCCAAGACTTGATTTAAAACCAAATCCTTTATATGAAAGTGATGATATTTCCTATTTTAAAACTCATTATTATGGTGGGATAAAAAAATATCAATGGCCTACAGTTCCACTTTCAATGCATGGAAGGATATTTAAAACTGATGGAAGTTATGTCGATATAAACTTAGGAGAAAAAGAAAGTGAACCTAAGTTTATGATTACTGACTTGCTTCCACACCTTGCCGAAGAACAAAATAAGAGAACTCTTCGTGAAGGTATAAAAGGTGAAGAATTAAATATAGTTATTGGAAGTATGCCTATAACTGATGAAGATACTGAAATAAAAGATTTAGTGAAAGAAAATGTTTTAAGAATTTTAAATAAAATGTATGGCATAAAAGAAAAAGATTTTGCAAGAGCAGAGATAGAGTTTGTTCCAGCAAGTAAGGCTATGGATATAGGTTTTGATAAATCTATGATTGCAGCATATGGTCAAGATGATAAAGTATGTGCTTACACTTCTCTTATGGCTGAAATTGAAAATGTAAATCCAGAAAAAACCAGTGTATCTGTATTTACTGATAAAGAAGAGATTGGAAGTAAAGGTAATACAGGTATGGATTCAAATTATGTATCAGATATCATAGAAGATTTAGCAGATATTATGAATGTAAAATCAAGGAATATATATAGAAATTCTATTTGTTTATCAAGTGATGTAAATTCTGCTTATGACCCAACTTTTGCAGATGCATTTGAAAAGCGTAATTCTTCGCATATAAATAAAGGAGTTGTTTTAACTAAATATACAGGACATGCAGGAAAGGGTGGTTCAAATGATGCTTCGGCAGAAACTATGGCAAAAATAATAAAACTAATGGAAGATAGTAATGTTGTGTGGCAAATAGGAGAACTTGGTAAGGTTGATATAGGTGGCGGTGGAACTATAGCAAAATATATAAGTCAAAAAAATATTGATACTATAGATGTTGGAGTGGCTGTATTATCTATGCATGCACCTTATGAAATCACTTCAAAACTTGATATTTATCATACTTATCTTGCATATAAAGCTTTTTTGTTAAATAAATAAAGAGTATATATTAAAGAAAATTAAAAAGATTATATAAGTAAAAAGTAGAAAGGAGTATTGGAGATTTCCAAGTAAAAGAAATATGAAGAGAATATTTAAAATTTTATCAATATTGATGGTAGCAACACTTGCTTCTTGTTCAAGTGGTGGGACAGGCTTATCTGGTACTATGCCACTTGGAGGTAAGGAGTATCCAGCAATATTTGTTAAATCAGGTTATTATTTTGATAAGGCATCATTGTCAGAGACAGTGCTTGGTGATATGTTGTCAAAGGTAGAAGAAGTAGAAAAGCCAGCAAATATGGGTACAGTAGAGTTACCAGATTTAAAATCTATTACATTGACAAAAAATAAAAAAATAGAAGTTGATAGTACTATGATAGAAGCTGAACTTGAAAAAGAAGTTGATGGTGAAACTTCATATACCCCAGTCAAAACTAAAAGAGCAGCACAAAATAAAGATAAAGTCAAAATAGATTTTAAAGGCTATGTAAATGGAGAAGAATTGGAAGGTGGTTCAGGAGAAGATTTTGATTTAGTTCTTGGTTCAGGTCAATTCATACCAGGATTTGAAGAACAAGTAGTAGGTCATTTGGCAGGTAAAAGATTTAGAATCAATGTTACATTTCCTGAGAATTATGATCCATCACTTGCAGGAAAACCTGCAGTATTTGAGATTGTTATAAAATCAATAGAAGAACCGGTTACACCAGAAGTAAATGAAGAATTTGTAAAAAAGCATTCAAAAAATGGTTCAACCACTGTAGAGCAATATAAAGAAGAAGTAAAACAAAGAATAGAAAAAAGAAATGAGTTTAATGAGAATCAAAATATTGCATATCAACTTGCAGACAAATTATTTGAAGGTGCAAAAATTGAACCAACTGAAGAAGCACTTGCTTGGCAATTTTCAGCAATGGTAAGTAGTACCAATAAGCAGGTAGAGCAAAACGGAAGTAATTTTGCAACTATGGTTGCACAATCTGGACAGACAATAAGATCGGTATATGATGAAATTAAAAATGCAGTTCCACAGGTGGTTCAATCAACTATGCTTATGGATGAAATTACAAAAAAATATGGCAAGAATATATCTGAAACTGATGTTATGACTTGGTTCGATAATATGTCAGAGGCACTTGGATTTGGAAATCAAGTAACTTATGAAGATTATAAGAATAATATGGGATATGAAAATTTGAAAAGCTATGTAGAACAAGAAGTAGCATTATTAAATGCCAGCAAAGAATGTAAAATAGAAGAGGTTGAGGAAGAAGTTAAGTAAATGAAAGTTCTTATCAAAAATGGTATAGTGGTAGACCCAATAAATTCAATTAAAGAGAAAAGAGACGTTCTTATTGAAAAAAATATAATTAAAGGTGTTAGTAAAAAAATTACAGAAACTGTGGATTATGTAATTGATGCTAAAGGTATGATAGTGTCACCTGGTTTTGTAGATTTGCATCCAAATTTTTGTGACCCAGGTGCAACTGATAGAGAAGATTTAAAATCAGGATCATTTAGCGCTGCAAAAGGTGGTATAACTCATGTAATTCTTGGAGTTGATAACAAACCAGCTCCTTCAGAGTGTAATGTTATAGATTATATTAAAAGATATGCTGATATAATGCCAGTTAATATATATACAAGTGCATCAATAACACTTGATAGAACTGGAGAAGAAATAGCAGATATAAATTTTTTGCATAGCCATGGTGCTTTTGCATTTTATGATGGATTAAGAAGTGTAGTTGATAAAAATGTTCTTGCAAAAGCAATGCAAATAATTAAATCAAAAAATAAGGTAATATCTATCTTTAGTGAAGAGTATGATGATAAAAGTGTAAGAGGGATACTTGATGGAACTATATCTAAAAAGTTGAAAATTAAAAATGCAACTAAAGTAGATGCTGAAGCTGAAGATTTAAAAATAAATTTAAAACTTGCAAAAATGTATGGAGTAAGACTTGATCTTGCATATATTACATCACCGGAATCTATTGAACTGGTTGAAAATGAGAAAAAGGATAATAAAGAAATATTTGCAGAAGTTCCAGCTATAAATCTCATCTTAAATGAAAAAGATATTGATAAATATGATACATTAGCTAAAGTTATACCACCACTTAGACCAGAAGCAGATAGAGTAAAACTTATTAAAGCTTTAAAGAATAATGTTATAGATATAATATCAAGTAACCATGTGCCTATTGAAGAAAAAGAAAAAAATTTAAAGTTTAAGGAAGCAAGTTCTGGTGTTATAGGATTAGAAACATTGCTTGGAATTTGTGGAACTGCACTTGTTAAAGAAGGACATCTTACCTGGAAAGAAGTTATAGAAAAAATAAGTGTAAATCCATCAAAACTATATGGACTTGATAAAGAAGGAGTAGGAAGCATAACAGAAGGTACTAAAGCAAATATAACAATATTTGACCCTGATGAAAAATGGGTATTTGATGAAAATGAAATAGTTTCTAAGTCTCATAATTCTCCTCTTATTGGAAGAGAATTAATAGGTAAAGTTAAATATACAATTTGTAATGGTAAACTTGTATATCACGATACTATAGTTAATAATAATGAAAAAGATTAAAAAAAGTTCTCCAATAAAAAAATTATTATTTTTAGTATTCTTAGTATTATTAGGAATACTTGCTTTAAGTTTGTATAGAAAATATTCATTTACTAATGAAAGAGCAAATCTTGAAAAATATCTTTATGTATCAGGAAATGAAGTGGCTATATTTTTAAATGATGAAAATAAATCAAAGAGTGAAATAGAAGATAATGTAAGGAATAGAGCCATAAAAGAACATGATACAGTATATATACCATTATCATTTGTAAAAGAACATATCAATAATAGATTTTACTATGCAAAAGATATAAATAAAATATTATATTGTCTTCCCTATGAGATAGTATCAAGAGGGGATTCTGATATTCACCAAATTGGTAATTGTCCATATGTGATTTTCAAAGAAGAACCATATCTTTTGATTGATTTTGTAAAAGATTATACCAATATAAGATATGATTCGTATCTTGATGAAGATAGTAAGAGAATATATATATATAATGATTGGGATAAAGAAAGTATAGCCTATATGAAAGGTAAAGAAGCTGCACGATTAAGTGGTGGTAACAAGAGCCCAATAATTACTGATTTAAAAAAAGGTGAAGAAGTAAAAATACTTGATAGAATGACAAAATGGATAAAGGTAAAAACCAGTGATGGATATATTGGATATATAAGAAAAAGTAAAATAAATAAGGAAGTTGAAAGAATACCTATAAGTAATTATATAGAAGTGACACGAAAAGATATTAAAATGAGTGAAAAACCAGTTATAGGATTTCATCAAACTTTATCAAGTTACCCATCTAATCAACTTCCAGATCTTTTAAAAAATACAAAGGGAATGAATGTAATTGCACCAACTTGGTTTGTTATAAGAAACAATGATGGTGATATACGCTCAGTTGCAAATGATAAATATTCTCTGCATTGTCATGGGAAGAAGTTACAAGTTTGGGCTACAGTAAACAATTTTGATTTGGCAAATATAGATGAAAAATTGGTTTTCTCAAACACAATGACAAGAAGAAAAATGATAGACAAGATACTTAGAGAAGTAAATGTAAACAATTTAGATGGTATAAATCTTGATATAGAACAATTGCCAAATGAAGCAGGAGAAGACTATACTGAGTTTGTAAGAGAACTTTCGATAGAATTAAATAAAGTTGGTTGTATATTAAGCATAGATACATATATTCCATATAATTTCAATAAACAATATAATTTAAAAGAATATAATGATTTTTGTGATTATGTAATTATTATGGCTTATGATGAACATTATGCTGGTAGTAAAGTAGCAGGTTCAGTATCTTCTATAAATTATGTTAGAGATGCTATAAATTTGTCTCTTGTAAATATCAATAAAGAAAAACTTATTATAGGCTTACCATTTTATACAAGAATTTGGACAACTAAGGTTGATGGTACAGTTACATCTATTGTAGGTGCTGCTGAAAATATAGAGCAATCTGCGATTTCACAGGGATTAAAATTTACTTTTGATGAAGAAACATGTCAAAATTATGGTACAAAAACCACTCTTGAAGGTGATTTGGTAGAGTGCTGGATGGAAGATGATATAAGTTTAGCATATAAGATGATAGAAATTAGAAATGCAGATCTTGCTGGAACTGCAGCATGGAAACTTACACAGGAAAGAGAGAAATCTTTTAATATAATTAATTTAAATAATGGTAATTAAAGAGAGTGTAGAAAAAGTTATAGAGGCTTTAAGTTTAGGAAAAGTTCTTGCAATTAAGACTGATACAGTATATGGTTTAATCTGTGATGCGAGTAATATTGAAGCATGTGATAAGATATATGAAATAAAAAGAAGAGAACGAACAAAGCCTTTAGCAATATTTGTAAAAAATATTGATGAAGTAAAAAAATATGTATTAGAAAATGAATTAAGTGATGATGTAGTTAGAGTTATGGAAAAGTATTGGCCAGGTCCGCTTACTATAATTTTAAAAAAGAAAAAACAAGTTTTTGACTATATTACAAATGGATTTGATAGTATAGGAATTAGAATCCCAAGTGACATTTTTTTATTAAATGTGTTAAAAAATGTTGATTTTCCACTCGCACAGACATCTTGTAATATATCTGGTGAAAATGAATATAAAGATGCTAATGAAATTGAAAAAAAAATTGGTTCTAAAGTTGACCTTATAGTTGATGGTGGAGAAGTGAAAGAATCAAAAGCTTCAACAATCATAACGATAAATGATAATATTATAAAAGTTATCCGTGAGGGAACTATAAAAATCAATGAGTGATGTTAAATCAAAAAGAAACGTTAAGATAGAAATTATAAGACTCATAGCTTGTATTGCTGTAATTTGGTATCATATAAGAGAATTACCATTTAAGACTAATGGAGAATTGAGTGAAACTGCAGTGTTTTTTGAATGTCTATGCACAATTTGTGTTATGACTTTTTTTTTAATAACTGGTTTTTTTATATATAATAAAAAAGGTAATATAATATCTGACTGGATAATGTTGCTTAAAAAATTTTTAATAAACATTTTTTTACCATTTATAATTGTATGTATCATAACTCTAATATTTCATGACTTTCTAATTTCAAAAAATTCATTTATTGAGTGTATCAACAATATCAATATTTCATATATAATTGAGAATATATTTTTATCTATAAAAAGTTTTGATGTAGCTATGCTCCCAGGCACAGCAGCACATCTTTGGTATATATATTCGTATGCTATTATAATGCTTGTTTATCCAATAACAAGATATATACTTACAAAAATGCCTAAATTTGTTGGATACCTTATTGTAGCTATTTTGACAGTGTGCATGGTTGTAAATGATTATCATTTGTATTTTGGAGACCCAAGTTACAATTTAATATTTAAAATTATACATAAACCTATATATTATAGTGCAGTAGGGCATATATTATATAATGATATAATTAAGAAATATGTTGATTCAAAATCTATAGATGATAAATCATTGATAATAAATAAAAGTATATTTGTAATTTCAATATTGGTTTATGCTGTAACTTTTGTTTTACTATTTTTTACTCAAGTAGGTTATTATTTGGGAGTTAATAATGGATATGTTTATACATCATGGCTTAGTTTATATTCACTTATAATGACTTCGGCATTTATACTTATTGTGTATAATGTAAATTTTGAGAAATTTTTAAACGATAAAGTGAAAAAAGTAATTTTTTACCTATCAAGCAAGACTCTTTATATTTATCTGGTACATTATTTGATAATAACAAAATTTATGTCTATAGGTTTCCAAAATATATGGACAAGAAATAGACCAAATATTATTTATCACTTTGCATATTATATATTGTATAGTTTATTTATATTTATATTATCTTTGATAGTTGTTATTATTTTAGATTTTATTAAAAGGGGGTTAATATGTCTAAAAGAAAAGATTATCTAAAATGGGATGAATATTTTATGGGTCTTGCAGTTATGGCAAGTCTTAGGAGTAAAGATCCAAATACTCAGGTGGGTTGTTGTCTTGTTGATGATGATAATAGAATATTATCACTTGGTTATAATGGTTTTCCTATAGGATGTAATGATGATGAATTTCCATGGGATAGAGAGGCAAAAAGTTCATATGATACTAAATATAATTATGTGTGTCATGCGGAACTTAATGCAATACTAAACTATAAAGGGACAAGCCTTAAAGGAGCAAAAGCATATGTAAACCAATTTCCTTGCAATGAATGTGCAAAAGCTATCATTCAATCTGGGATTAAAACTATTATTTATCTTGATGACAAATATGCTGGGACTGATGGAGTTAAGTCATCTAAAAGAATGTTTAATGCTGCAGGTGTAAAGTTTAAAAAATTTAAATCACCAAATAAAGAAATTGTTATTAAAATATGATTATAAAAATTAATGATTATGACATAAATTATATTGATGAGGGCAGTGGGACTGCAGTATTGCTTTTGCATGGTTGGGGTTCTAATTACAAATGTTTTAGTCAACTTGTTGAATTACTTAAAGTTAAGTATAGAGTTCTAGCATTTGATTACCCAGGCTTTGGAAAAAGTGAGATGTTAAGGACTAGTTTCTCTGTAGATGATTATGTTGATATAGTTATTGAATTTTTAAAGAAATTAAATGTAGATAAAGTAATACTTGTAGGACATTCTTATGGCGGAAGAATAATTATAAAGTTAAACAGTAGAGATGATTTACCGTTTAGTATAGAAAAGAATGTTTTGATTGATTCAGCAGGGCTTGTAAATAAAAAAGATTTAAAAACCAAAATAAAGATAAAGTTGTTTAAAACTTTAAAAAAAGTGTCAAAATTACTTCCAATATCTTATGATATGAAAAGTAAGATAGAAAAAGACTTAAAAAAGAAATTTGGTTCAAGTGATTATTCATCAGCACCAAAAGTACTACAAGAAACTCTTGTAAAGTCGGTTAATGAAGATTTAGAATCATATCTTCAAAATATGAAAGAAACTTTAATTATTTGGGGAGATAGTGATACAACAACCTCAATTTGGATGGCAAAAAAAATGGAGAGTGAAATTAGTAATTCAGGTATTGTTGTGCTTCACGGTGGACATTTTTCATTTATTGATGATAGTGAAACATTTAAAAGAGTAATGATTTCATACTTTAAATTATAGGAATGCTGTATAGGAGATATAAAAATTACAATTAGTTAATTAAAAAATATAATTATGAAAACTTTAGTTTCAAAAATTAATAATAAATTAAAAAAGATTTTTTTAGAGAACGATTATGATGAGTCTCTCGCTTATATTTCTATTTCAAACAGAGAAGAATTAGCTGATTATCAGATTAATTCATGTTTTAATATTGCTAAAAGCAAAAAGAAAAACCCAATGGAAGTTGCTGATAACATAGCAAGTTTAATTGAAGATTTAGAAATTGATGGTATTAAAGCATTTACCTCATGCGAATCTTGTAAGCCTGGTTTCGTAAATCTTAAACTAAGTAATGAAGTTTTATTTTTAAGTATAAAAGATATTATTGAAGACGAAAATCTTGGTATAAGTGGCCAAAATATTTTACCGAGTGATGCTCCAAAGAGTATCTTGCTTGATTATGGTGGAGCAAATGTTGCAAAGCCACTTCATGTAGGACATTTAAGAGTTGCTGTTATAGGTGAAGCTTTAAAAAGACTTTACAATAGACTTGGGATAAAGACAATTGCAGATGTTCACCTTGGAGATTTTGGACTACAGATGGGACTTGTAATTGAACAATTAAAAGATGAGAATAAGACAGAAAATTTTACTGTTTTAGATTTGGAAATTATATATCCAAAAGCATCTCTTAGAGCAAAGGGTGATGAGAAAAATAATATTTTGCCTGATATTGAATTTAATAATAGGGCACACATTGCTACTAAAAGACTACAAGATAATCTTGAGCCAGAGACTTCTATTTGGAAAAAAATATTAGAACTCAGTATAGCAGATTTGAAAAAAAGATATGCTGAGTTAAATGTTTATTTTGATTATTATTATGGTGAATCAACAGTTAAAGATATAATGGGTCCAATGGTAGATGATTTAATAAAGAAAGGTATTGCTTATGAATCAAATGGAGCATATGTAATTGATGTAAAAGTCGATACAGATAAAAAAGAGATGCCACCTTGTATAATTAGAAAAAGTGATGGGGCGGTTTTATATGCTACCTCAGACCTTGCCACGATTAAATTTAGAGAAGAAAATTTTGAAGCTGATGAATATGTATATGTGGTTGATAAAAGACAAAGTCTTCATCTTGAACAGTGTTTTAGAGCTTCAAATAAAGCAGGATTATTAAAAAGAAATAAGATATTTTATCATGTTGCAGTTGGAACTATGAATGGATCTGATGGCAAACCATTTAAATCAAGAGATGGTGGAGTTTTAAAACTGGAAAATCTTATAAATGAAGCAGAGGATAAAGCATTAAAACAATTAAAAGATAATAATAGAGATTTAAATGGTCTTGATGAAAGAGACATTGCAAGAAAAATTGGAATTGCTGCACTTAAATATGGTGATCTTTCA
>CADCOW010000093.1 GCA_902803205.1 uncultured Eubacteriales bacterium
AAAACAGTAGTAAACCAGAAAAAAATACCATTTGAAATAGTTTCTCCTTATAGTGACGACTTTATGGGTAGTGTAAATACTCTTAGAGATGAAGCAAGAAAAAATAACAAGGTAGGGATGTCACTTGCAGAAATCAATAAAATTATTAAGTCAACAAGAAAGGAGAAAAACTTGTAGTGAGCAAATTTCTTGTTGTATTTGATACTAATGTTATAGTGTCTGCACTTTTATCTGATGATGTTGATAGTAATGAAGTAAAATTAATGGAGTATATTAATTCAAATACCATTATACCAATTTTTAGTGACGATATCATGAAAGAATACAAAGAAGTATTATCCCGAAAAGAATTTGGATTTAACAAGAAAAGTGTTGGGGATATGATTACAAGGTTTAAGAAGAAAGGATTGTTAATCAAGCCACATAAATTAGATATGGATTTCAAGGACATTTCTGATTTAAAATTTTATGAAGTGGTTATGGAAAAGAAAGATAAAAATGCTAAATTGGTTACTGGAAATATAAAAGATTTCCCAGTAGATAAAAGAATTGTCACTCCACGAGAGTTGTTAAAACTTATTGAAAAATGAATTGTATTTATTAGTGTTTAGCAAGTTCGTTTATATAGTTCTTCAATTCATTACTAAAATCATTTAAGCTATCCATAGTGATGGCTTTTTTAGTGATTCGATAATTTTGTTCTCAATATTTGATACCATTTTTTTAAGGTTTTTGATACCGTTTTTTTAAGGTTTTCAATACCTGTTTTTTAAGGTAAAAATATTTTAATTTTATGGGAACTTTATCTCACACACTAGTCATTTTTGCAAAATCATAAAAAAAATGATATAATTATGGGAACCTTAACTCGAAAAAGTTAAATACTATGACTTTTTTGAGGTGCCCTTAAGGAGAAAATTTAAAAATAATATATGAATATGAATAGTAAAAAATTTTCAAATGTTTTTCTGTATTTAATATTTTTTTGTTATGCTTGTGAAGGAGTGGCTGAACAGTTAATTAGTAGTGTATGGCCATCGATTTCAGCTGATATAAAAGCAGACATCTCTTTAATAGGAGTACTTTCAATAATGATTTATGTGAGTTCGGGGATTGCAAGTTTGCTTGCATATAAAATACGAAATAAGATAGGCACTAGTAGGACGACTACACTTACTATGGCATTTTTTTCTATATCTATTATCATATATATTTTTTCAAAAAACTTTATTGGAATAGCAGTTGGTATGTTTATCACAGGTTTTGGATTGGGACTTAATGATGTAGGTGCTGATAGTTATGTTATCAAGGCTTATGATGCAAAACAAGACTCTATATTACACTCTTGCTGGACTGTAGGTGCATTTGTTGGAACGACAATTTTGACATTTACTATGACAGAATTTTCTTCATATAAGATAGGTTTTGTGATTATACTTATAATATTTTTATGTGCGATAATTTGTTTGATATTAGCAAAAAGAAATTGGGAAAGAAAGAAAGTAAATCTTGATGAAAACCTTGTAAAAAAACATTCAGTGACAGATGAAGAAAAGAATTTAAATATAAATATTTTTGAATTATTAAAAATAAAAAATATGCCATTTATACTTATGTGCTTTGGAATTGTAAATGCAGTGTCAAGAAGCATAACAGTCTTTATTGCTACTATAATGGTTGAACAATATGGTGCTAAAGAAATTGTGGCAACCAGTGTTTTGGGATTTTTCTGTTTTGCTGGTTTTATAGGAAGAATAATGGGTGGGTTTATATCAGATAAATTTGCCTTAAAAAATATTTTAATTTTCGGTATATTTGTTGAAATTTTGATATATATGTTATTATTTTTAAATGTTTTTAATGTATCAACGGGAATAGTTTTATTTATAATTTTAGGGGTATTTGACTCTATTCAGATACCGTATATATTGTCATATGCAAAAGAATATTTTGATACAAGTATTTTGTCTGTATTATTTGGATATGGCAATGCCATAGGACTAATTTTTTCAATTATTGTATCGGCTCTTGCAACAGTTATCATACAAAGATTTTCTATTAGATATATAGAAATTATGTATATAATTTTACTTTGCTTGTTGTTTTTATTTTTAATGAGAATAAAAATAGAAAAAAAACAATAACATTTACAAATATTAATAAAAATAAGTATTTATAATTTGTGGAGAAATAAAAATGGATGTATTTGATATAATCGGACCTATTATGGTTGGACCGAGTAGTAGCCATACTGCTGGAGCTTGTCGTATAGGGAAATATGCAAGAGGAATCTTGTCAGAAGAACCGATGAATGCAGTTATTAAATTAAGTGGTTCTTTTAAGAAAACCTATAAAGGGCACGGAACTGATAAGGCAATCATTGCTGGGCTACTTGGCTTTAATGAAGATGATGAAAGAATTAAAAACAGTATAGAAATTGCAAAAAAGGAAGGTCGTGATTTTAAAATTCTTGAAGAAGATATAGAAAATGCACATGCAAATACTACCGAAATTACTATGATTAAGGCAAGTGGTGAGAAAGTAGTTATAGAAGGTGCATCCATTGGTGGTGGCAATATTCTTATAACAAGAATTAATGATGCAAATGTAAATATCAATGGACTATTTGATGTACTTGTAGTTGGACATACCGATATACCGGGTATGGTGTATAAAATAACAAAGGTATTATATGATTGGAAAATAAATATCAATGGTCTATCACTTCATCGAGAAGAGAAACTTGGAAATGCTGTGGCAATAATTGAAGTTGATGATAAGATAAGTGATAAACTTTGTGAAGAAATAAGAGATATTGAAGATGTAAAGTATGTGACACTTTTACATTCATTGAAATAGAGGTTAAGTTATGAAATGGATTTCAATAAAAGAAATTATAAATGAAGCTGAAAAAAACAACATAAAAATATCTGATTTAGTTAAGAGAGAGCAAGCAAAAGAATTGAATGTAACTATAGATGAGATATATAAGAAAATGAAGAATACTTATGATGTTATGGTTAAATCTATAGAAACTGGACTTAAAGAAAAATGTGAATTAAAAATTGAGCAAGAAGATGGTGCAAAAATATATAAAAAATATGTTGATGATGGGAAAAGTATATTTGGAACTAAATTAGGTCAAGCAGTGGCTATGGCACTTTCTGTAGCAGAAGTAAATGCGAGTATGGGAAAAATTGTTGCTGCTCCTACTGCTGGAAGTTGCGGTATAATTCCTGCAGCGATAGTTAGTATAAAAAATATATATGGTATTAGTGAAGAAAAAGTTATAGATAGTTTATTTACTGCAGCAGCAATAGGTATGGTTATATCAAATGCTATGAATGTGGCAGGTGCATCTGGTGGATGTCAGGCAGAGTGTGGTGTTGCTCAAAGTATGGCAGCCGCGGCCATTACCGATATGCTCGGTGGAAATAATAATCAGATTGCAAATGCTGTTGCTATTAGTTTAAAAAATATTGAAGGTTTAGTTTGCGACCCAGTTGCAGGACTTGTAGAATGTCCTTG
>CADCOW010000094.1 GCA_902803205.1 uncultured Eubacteriales bacterium
AATGAAAAAGGCAGAAATCTAACGGTGATGCCAAAGTATAACTATTTAAGTAGCCATTCCTTTGGTCAGGTCGGCTACTTTTTTGTTACAAGAATGATTAGAAAAACTAACATCAAATAACAAATGATGAATGTTCTATCCATCTCCACATCACCTCCTTTCGTTTATGCAACACTTGGAAGTTTTGTGGCATCACCGCCCGGTTAAAGTAATCTCTTACTGTCGCCGTTTTCTTTCTACCTTTTAGTTTGTTTTCACAAACCTGTAGAAATTATAACATAATACATAATTTTTGCAATATCTACTTTATTGGATTATATATTATATTTAATTAAAAATCCAATTATTGAATATTATGCTCTTTTAAATATAATTCTTTTACTTCTGCTGCTGTTTTATTTATATAGGGTAATTTTTCACATAGAACATTATCAAGTTTGCCATCTTGATCTTCTAAATACTCAAATAAATATGAAATTTTATCTCCATTTTTATAAGTGAAACAAGTGACATATTTTCTATTCATTTCTAATGTAACTTCATCTACATCAATGTCAATATTTATATTATTTATATCATCTATTATTCCATTCTCACTATTATACTTTTTTCTAAAATTATCTGTTAATTTGAGATTGTCCCAATTACTATTTTGATATGTTATTTTATTTATACGTTCACTATTATCCCCATTATACTCTTCTTCTTTAACAAGTTTTACTTCTGCATCATCAAGATACAACTTGTCATCAAATATTAATTTTACTTCATATTTTCTTTTTTTACATTCAAGTATGCTGTCTACTTCAAATATCGCTATGTTGTTGTCTAAGTCACTTTCTTTCTCTATAAACTCTATCCTATTATAACTAAGTGGGCTATAGTGAATAAACAAATCTAAAAAAAATGGATACTTCTTGTGAAACTTCTCGGTGACGGCAACACCAGATTCTAAATCATAACTAAATGCTAAATCATAACAATTCTGTAGTTTTCTTTGTCCTACAAACGGCAATCTATAATCTAATTCTTTTCCATTCTCATCTGTCAGTTCTACATTATAACTTATTAAAATATCTTCCAGTCCAGGATCTTTGTTATCATCTGAATACTTATATTGAAATACATAAACTATTTTTTTTTTTGCCTTGAGTTAATACAATATGTGGAAAAAATGCAAAAGGATATTCTTCTTCAGTATATGGCTGAACTTCTACTTTATCAAATTCAATTTTGCCAAAATACCCATCTTTCTCATTATATTTTTTTTTAAACTTTTTTGACAAATAGTAGTTTTTCCAATTACCATTTTTTTCACAAACTTTTTGAATCAACTCATATCTATCCTCTGTTGCAGAATATAGGTACTGGCTTGTATCTATATATACATTCGTTTTATCATTATTTATATTTAGTGCTTTAAGTATTATTACAATACAAACAATTAATACTAATATAAATCCAGCTAATACAAACTTTAATATTCTTCGCATTATTTTTTCCTCCAAATAATCTCATACTTTTGATTTGTGTCATCAAAACCACAATTACTAGAATGACTTGTCAATGGTTCTCTTCCACACTGACAAATTCTAAAGTATGCTTCATTATCTTTTTTGAAGAAATATGTATAATGTTTTCCGTCCTTATCTTCGACTGGGAACCATCATGCACATTCCCCCATCCAAATGTTCCTTCTGCTTTGTCTTCTTCAGTTAATCGCCTTACTGGACCATATATTTTATGAATTGCTTTAGTGCCTGATTTTTTCTTAGCTTCTTTTGTTCTTGCACTATTGTCATAATACTCTGAACTATAACCAATACCTACATAAAACTCTGCATGATCCTTAGAAATTAATAAATCTCCCACTTCCAAATCTTCAATGGTCATATCTGTTGTTACCTTGATTTTTTCATAGCCAAGATTTTTCATTGCATTTTCAAAATTCCAGCTACCTTCTGCAGTTGGTGTATCACCTACTGGATTTCCATGTGCGTCCTCTATTGCCCCATACATTGATTTTGCAAGAGTATTATGCAAATTAAATCCATATACTGGTATATCTCTTCTACGTGCTTGTCCATTTGGTTCATTCCAAAGTAACATATCTTCACCTCTTTTCCCTTTTGCATCTATTCTTATAGCTGAGATGGCAAAGTCACCACAAAAATCTCCTGTGTATCTAGGTTTTTTATTCATATTATAGTTACCAGCAAAACCTGTTCTTGCTTGATGATCAACTTTAAACTCCTCCAACTTTAATCCTGCTAAATTATCAAACATGTATGAATTGTATATATATGATGCCCCCATTGGTTCTCTATTATTTGGATTTGCATTAGATGCTGGTATAGTGCATAAATCTGATTTTACTGTTGTTTTATATGTTGGTATATTATTTATATAAAATCTTGCGAGTTCTTTTATTGCATCTATTAATGTTTTACCACTTTCAAGATAATCTTGATTATTATTATTTTCATAATTTGTCGCAGTCTCAATTCTAATTTGACTTGAATTATTTATTCCACTTGTCTGTGCCATATAATCTATGTTCTTTGACTTACTTTCATCCCCTAATTCGCTACTTATGTTTTGTATCCTTTGAAGTTCTGCATAATAATAGTTAAACATAATGAGCGAGTGTCCTGTGAAATCACTTGGCATATTTTCAGTTTCTGCTACATAATATACATACTCCCATGTTGTCGTTATTCTTTCTAACTCTTCTTCACTATATACTGTGTGCAAGCCTTTTGCTCCTCTTCTTATATACTCTTCATTACTTATATTCATATCATTTATTATCTCTTCATCTATTAAGTTATCTGTGCCAGTAAATCCAAATATGCTTGGCACATATCCACTTAAATTAATATTAAATGTCCTGTTAAGTATGTCTACTACCTTACTCTTCATATCTTTATCATAACTACTTTTATGCACCTTCTTAAATGCACTTGCTACTTTTTCTGTTAGATTTTCACTTAAACTCATATGCACATTTGTTCCATACTTATACATGTTTGTTTCCTCACTTGTGAACATAACCATTAATTCGTCATCATTGTAGATGTTCATTATTGGGGTATATTTAAGGTTTGGTATCTTGCTGCCCTCTGGTATCATATTGCCGTTGATGGTTGATACTGCATTAAAGGTATAGCCATAGACACTACTTGGACCAAATTTATCTATCAACTTTTTAGCAAGTAAGTTTGCTACACCTCCTGCACTTCTTGCTCCTGTTATGAAGAATACTTTTTGATTGCCACTATAGCTATCAGCAAAACGGAGGACATT
>CADCOW010000095.1 GCA_902803205.1 uncultured Eubacteriales bacterium
TTACATATTTTACCATAAATGTTAAAATTTATAAAGTATGAAATTTAAAAATGATAATTTTATAGGTATTTTTGATTCTGGAATAGGTGGAATTTCAGTATTAAATTCTTGTATAAATCTTATGCCATATGAAAACTATGTATATTTTGCAGATACTAAGAATTTCCCTTATGGTAAAAAATCTAAAAATGAACTTAAAAATATTGTAATAGATATTGTTTCAAAACTATATGACAAAGGTTCAAAAGAAATAATTATCGCTTGTAATACAATGTCTACAAATAATACTTATTTGTTTAATCAAAAATATAAAGATATTAAAATAATTGGCACATTCCCAAATTTTAATTCAATTTTTGATAAAAAAATAACTTTATTAGACAAATTTATATCTATTGATAAAAAAGATGGTATTCATATATCAAATCACAAAATCAAGTTATTAATTATTGCTACTACAGCTACAACTAAAAGCGAATATTTAAATAATTTAGTTAAACAATTTGAAAAATATATTGATATATATGTTGAACCAGCTGATTTTATAGTTGATGCTGTAGAAAAAAACTATTTAGATTCAGAAAATTTTACTAAAGAATTGGAAGAATTTTTTAAAGAATATTATAATATTGATTATTTACTACTTGGGTGTACTCATTTTCATTTTGCAATAAATAAAATAAAAAATTATGTTAATTTAAATGTAGAGTGGTTATCAGGTGGAGACAATGCTTCAAATAATGCTTATAAAAACCTAATTGCAGACCATTTATTAAATGGTAATAGTAAGCCACAAATTAAAATAATAGATTATTATATAGATAACGATAAAATTAATTTGTATAATAAATTATTAAAGCCAAGTTCTCACATTGTAAATTATTATAAAGAATTAACATGATAATTTTATATTTTCTTTCTTATATTTAATTCTGCATCTCTTTTCATATCTTTTCTTTTTATATCTTCACGTTTATCATATAATTTTTTACCTTTACATAGTCCAATTTCTACTTTTACTTTACCATTCTTATAATAAACTTGAAGTGGAATAAGAGTATATCCTTTAAGTTTTAATTTCTCTTCAATTTTCCTAATTTCAGCCTTATGAAGCAACAATTTTCTAATTCTTAAATTATCAACATTAAATATATTACCTTTTTCATAAGGACTTATATTCATTCCATATACAAAGCATTCTCCGTTAACTATTCTACATAAAGATTCTTTTATAGAACAATTTGATAAATATATTGATTTAACTTCAGTACCTTTCAATTCAATTCCTGCTTCATATTTTTCAATAACGAAATAGTCAAAATATGCTTTTTTATTATTTGCTAATAATTTCATAACTTTATTCATCCAATATAAAATCTATATTTCTTGTTTCTGGAGTGCATTTTACTAAAAATACTTTAACTTTCTGACCAAATTTAAATGTTCTTTTATGATTACTACCAATAATTTGATATTTTGATTCATCAAAAACATAATGGTCATCTCTTATATCTCTTAGAGCAATCATCCCTTCAATAGTATTAGGTAATTCTACAAATATTCCAAAACTTGTTAATCCAGATACTATCCCTTCAAATGAATCTCCAATATATGGCAACATATATTCACATTTTTTTAAGTCATCAATATCTCTTTCACAATCAATTGCTACTCTTTCAGTTTTTGATATATTTAATGCAACAGAATCCAAAATCTTATCATAATGTTTAATTCTCTTTGTATTTAATGTATTATCCAATATCTCATTTATTATTCTATGAATCTGTAAATCACTATATCTTCTTATTGGAGAAGTAAAGTGAGTATAATATTTTGAAGCTAATGCAAAGTGACCTATTAATTTTTTAGTATATCTTGCTTGACTCATAGATCTTAAAACTAACATTTCTACAATATTTTGATAATTTTTGCCCTTTACACTTTTTAATAATTTTTGAATATCCATTGGAAATAATTTATTTTTATAACGAAAACTTATTCCTAACGAATTCAAAGTTTCAATTAAATTTAATATCTTTTCTTCATCATTTGCTTCATGAGTTCTATATATAAATGGCACATTTCTATAATAAAACTCTTTTGCTACTGTTTCATTGGCTGATATCATAAAGTCTTCAATTAATTTGTATGCTTCTATTCTTTCTTTTTCTTTAATAGTAATTGGTTTTAAATTTTCATCTACAACTATTTCAGTTTCTTTAAAATTAAAATTAATTGCCCCTCTTTTTTCTCGTAATTCTCTTATCTTTCTTGATAATATTATCATATTTTTTATCATATTTATAATATCATCATTTAAATCACAAAAATTTATGTCATCATTACCAATAATACTTTGAACTAAGGTATATGTCATTCTCTTATGTGAATTTATAATTGACCTATAAATATCATAATTTACAATTTCGCCTTTATCATCAAATTCCATTTCACATGTTAAAGTTAATCTATCCTCTCCTTCGTTCAATGAACACATACCATTTGATAATACATGCGGTATCATAGGTATAACTCTATCAAGCAAATATACTGAATTTCCTCTTTTTAATGCTTCCACATCAAGTTTAGAACCTTCTTTAATATAATGACTAACATCAGCTATAGAGACATATAATTTGACATTCCCATTTTTTAAGTCTTCCATAAATACTGCATCATCAATGTCTTTTGTATCTTCACCATCAATTGTTATAAAACATTTATTTCTCAAGTCTTTTCTTTCAATAAAATCTTCTTTACATATAGGAACAGCAATTTCATTTGCCTCATTTAACTGTTCATTACTAAATTCATCTCTTATTTTAAAATCATGAACTATTGCTGTTATTTCATCATTAGGGTCATCTTTATGACCTAATATTTTAATAATTACACCTTCAGGATTATCTTTATTATTCTTTTTTGGGAATAGTTTAACTTCTACTAAAGAGCCTTTTACAGCTTGATTATAATATTTTTTTTCAATATGAATATCAAATGGAATTTTTTTATTGATTGGAGATACAAAACCAAACCCTTTATAAGGTTCAAAAATTCCTACAACAACTTCGTCTTTTCTCTCAAGTATTTTAACAATAATCCCTTCACGTTTTTTATTTTCTGAAATGCTTTTTTTCTTTATTTGTACTATAACTTTATCATCATTTAATGCTGATAAGGAATCTTTTGCTGATATATATATTTCTTCTTCATTTTTTTCATTGTTATTGATTTTAACAAATCCAAAGTTTTTATTTACAGTTCTATATATACCTTCATATTCAATATTTTTATTTTTATCTATATTCATATTATATAAAAAAAGACCTTTTGCAGGTCTTATCATTACCAAATTAGGTTAAGTACTAACGCCAGTAATAAGAAAAGTATTGCCAAAACTGTAGTTATCTTCGACAAATTTCCTTCCATAGATCGCTTTTGAGCTTGATTACTCCAATAAGAATCTGCCATACCAGCAATACTACCAAGTCCTGCACTCTTTCCTTCTTGTAAAAGTATTATACCAGAAAGAGAAAGAGAAACTAACAAAAATATTATCATTACTATAATTCTTAACATATTAAACTCCAAAAATATATTTTTATAAAATGCGGGAAAGGGGACTTGAACCCCTACGTGTATTCCACACAAGATCCTTAGTCTTGCCTGTCTGCCAATTCCAGCATTCCCGCAAAA
>CADCOW010000096.1 GCA_902803205.1 uncultured Eubacteriales bacterium
GCATACATTTCTTCATTTGTATCAAACTCATCATACACCACTTCACAGTTATACTTATCTTCAAACTTTCCTATAACAGATTTATCAATATAAATGCCCCAGTTGTAGACATAAAGTTTTTCCTTACCCTGCTCAATCTTCTTTCCACAGGCTACGCAAGCAAGTATAATTAATAAAATTACACTTAATAATTTATTAGTCTTCATTTTCCTCCTCAAAATATGACATTTTCAGTTTTTGATTAATTAAATATATAACTATTATTTTGTCACTACCTCGCTCAAGAAAATAGTTGGAGCAAATATATATATTTGTTATATATTTATTCTGCATCCAGTTTTAAAACTGCCATAAAAGCACTTTGCGGTATCTCAACAGCACCAAATTGTTTCATTCGTTTCTTTCCTTCTTTTTGTTTCTCCAAAAGTTTTTTCTTTCTTGTTATATCACCACCATAACATTTTGCAAGTACATCTTTTCTAAGTGCTTTAATAGTTTCTCTTGCTATCACTTTCCCACCTATTGCTGCTTGAAGTGGTATTTCAAAAAGTTGTCTTGGTATTTCTTCTTTTAACTTCTCGCACATTCTTCTACCTCTTTCTTCTGCAGAATCTCTAAAGACTACAAAAGAAAGTGCATCTATATTTTCTTTATTTACTAATATATCAAGTTTGCAAAGATTTGATTTCTGATATCCTTTTAATGAATAATCAAGTGAAGCATAACCTCTACTTCTTGATTTTAATGCATCAAAGAAATCATATATAATTTCATTTAAAGGTAATTCATATTTTAAAACTGCACGATTTTCTTCTATATAATCAATATTTAAGTAAACTCCTCTTCTCTCCTCGCATAGTTTCATAATAGAACCTATATATTCTTTTGTAACCATAATTTCTGCATTAACTATTGGTTCTTCCATATGATCTATATAAGAAGGGTCAGGAAGGTTTGATGGATTGGTAAGTATCTCCATCGTTCCATCTGTTTTATATACATGATATACAACCGAAGGTGATGTAGTGACTAAATCTAAATCAAATTCTCTTTCAAGTCTTTCTTCTATAACATCAAGATGTAAAAGCCCTAAAAAGCCACATCTAAAACCAAATCCAAGTGCTACAGAAGTTTCAGGTTCGTACTGAAGTGATGCATCATTTAATTGCAATTTTTCAAGTGCCTCTCTGAGATCTGGATATTTTTGTCCATCACTTGGATAAAGACCACAATATACCATAGGTGTAACTTTTTTATAGCCAGGTAATGCTTCACATTCATTACCACTTTCAGTAACTGTATCACCAACTCTTGTGTCTTTTATATTTTTTATAGAGGCAGTAATATAACCAACATAACCTGGGTACAACTCATCAACTGTTAAATACTTCCCTGCACCAAATACTCCAACTTCCACAACTTCAAACTCTGCACCAGTAGCAAGCATTTTTATCTTTGTACCTTTTTTTACTGTGCCATCAAATACTCTTACAAATACTATAACACCTTTATATGCATCATATATAGAATCAAATATAAGTGCTTTTAAAGGTTTTGTCTCATCTCCACTTGGAGATGGAACTTTTTTTACTATTGATTCAAGAACATCATGCACATTTAATCCTGTCTTAGCTGATATTTTTGGTGCACCCTCACAATCTATTCCTATCACATCTTCAATCTCTTTACAAACTCTATCAGGTTCAGCAGATGGTAAATCAATTTTATTTATTACAGGGACTATCTCAAGATTATGATCAAGTGCAAGATATACATTTGCAAGAGTTTGTGCTTCTATGCCCTGTGCTGCATCAACTACAAGTAGTGCTCCTTCACAAGCTGCAAGAGAACGGCTAACTTCATAAGTAAAATCTACATGACCAGGTGTATCAATTAAATTAAAAACATATTCTTCACCATCATCTGCCTTATAAGTTATACGAACAGTTTGAGACTTTATAGTTATCCCTCGTTCTCTTTCTATATCCATATTGTCAAGGACTTGTTCTTTCATCTCTCTTTCAGTAAGAGTTCCAGTAAGTTCAAGTATTCTGTCAGCCAAAGTACTTTTGCCATGATCTATATGGGCAATAATAGAAAAATTCCTTATTTTATTTTGTTCTATTCTCTGCATAATTTTAAAATGGGCGGATAATATCCGCCCTTACGACAAATTTTAAAACTAGATCCCTTTATTTATCAGTTAAACTTTCAATTCCTGGAAGTGGCTCACCTTTTAAAAATTCAAGAGTTGCCCCGCCTCCAGTTGATATATGAGTCATATTTTTAGCAAATCCAAAATGATTTACAGCTGATGCCGAATCTCCACCACCAATTATTGTTGTGCAATTTTTAAGTTTTGCCATACAAGCTGCTATTGAATATGTACCAAGTGCAAACTTTTCATTTTCAAATAAACCAACAGGTCCATTCCATAGTATTGTCTTTGCATCTATCATATATTTCATCATTATCTTTATAGTTTCAGGTCCAATATCAAGTCCCATATATTCTTTATCCATAGCCTTTACATCAAATACTTTAGTTTCAACATTTATATTATCTATTGGCTCTGGAATTTCTTTAGATGCAATGCAGTCAACTGGAAGCACTAATTCTTTTTTCAACTTTTTTGCCTTTTCAATCATTTGCATACAATAATCTATACTACTTTCATCAAGAAGTGACTTACCAATTTCATAGCCCATTCCCTTCAAGAAAGTAAATGCCATACCACCACCAATTATAACTACATCTGATCTGTCAAGTGCTTTATCTATCACTTTAAGTTTATCTGCAATTTTAGAACCACCAAGTATTGTTACAAAAGGACGTTTAGGATTATCAATATAATTACATAACTTATCAAGTTCTGCTTTTATAAGATAACCACACACTGATTCTTTTACAAATTTTGTAACTCCTGCAGTTGAAGAATGTGCTCTATGGCATGTCCCAAATGCATCATATACAAATATATCTGCGAGAGATGCAAGTTCTTTTGAAAAACTATCTTCGTTCTTGCTTTCCTCATCTCTCCATCTTGTATTTTGTATCATCATTAACTCGCCATCTTTAAGAGTATTTGATGCTTCCACTACACTTTCATCTACTACTCTATCTCTTCCTACAAATTTTATAGGTAACTTACATGCTTTTGACAAAGCATTACATACTGGCTCTAAATCTTGTCTCTTTTCTGGCTTACCAAGATGAGAACAAATAATTACTCTTGCACCATGCTTATGAAGATACTCTATAGTAGGGACAGATGCTTTTATTCTTGAATCATCAGTTATTTTACCATCATGAATAGGAACATTTAAATCACATCTAAGTAAAACTCTCTTTCCTTTTACATCAACATCTTCTATTGATTTTTTATTGAATCTACTATTACTCATATATCCCTCTCTTACTTAATAAGACCTGCAAAATATTTTGATGTCTTAACAAGTTGTGTTGTGTATGAATTCTCATTATCATACCAAGCAACAGTCATAACTTCATAAAGATTGTCATCAATCTTATTTACCATTGTTTGAGTAGCATCAAAAAGTGAACCATAGTTCATACCAATTATATCACAAGATACTAATTCTTCTTCAGTATATCCAAAACTATCATTTGAAGCTTTCTTCATAACTTCATTGATTTTTTCTTTTGTAATATCTTTTCCTTCAACAACAGATATAAGAATAGTAGTTGAACCAGTAGGAGTTGGAACTCTTTGTGCTGACCCTATAAGTTTTCCATTTAATTCTGGAATAACAAGTCCTATAGCCTTAGCTGCACCAGTTGAATTTGGAACTATACTAATAGCAGCAGATCTTGCACGGCGAAGATCACCTTTTGCATGAACTGCATCAAGTATTTTTTGATCTCCAGTGTAAGCATGAATAGTTGACATAATACCAGACTTAATTGGATATGCATCATTTAATGCTTTTGCCATAGGAGCAAGACAATTAGTTGTACAAGATGCTGCAGATATAATTTGATCATCTTTAGTTAAAATATTGTGATTTACATTATAAACAACAGTCTTTAAGTCACTTCCAGCTGGAGCTGTGATAACTACATGCTTTGCACCTGCATTTATATGAGCCATAGATTTTTCTTTACTTGTATAAAAACCTGTACCCTCTAATACAACATCTACATCTAATTTACCCCAAGGTAAGTTGTTTGCATCTTTCTCTTTAAAAATTTTAATTGCCTTTCCATCAACTACTATTGAATCTTCAGTATAACTTACTTTCTCAGCATACTTATATCTACCTTGAGTTGAATCATACTTTAACAAGTGTGCCAAAGATTTAGTATCTGACAAATCATTGATTGCTACTATTTCAAAATCTTTCTCGCCAAACATTTGACGAAATGCAAGACGTCCTATACGTCCAAAACCATTAATTGCTATTTTTACTGCCATAAAAATTTCCCTCCGAATTTATTTTTATTATTATTTTTTTATAAGAACTTTATTTTTATTTTCTGCTTCAACATAATCAGCAAGATTATTCGCGTGGTCAGTAACTCTTTCAAGATTACCAATTATATCAAGGAATGCAATCCCAGCAAGCATACCACATTCACCAACACTCATTCTCTTTATATGATTAGCTTTATACTCATCTTCTAATCCATCAACTTCTTCTTCAAGATTTCTTACAATTTTAAGTGATTCCTTATCTTTATACTCAACACATCTTATACCATTTTCAACAGCTTCGATAGTCTTTTTAACTATATTTTCCAACTCTCGCCTTCCCTCTTTTGAAAATACAACTTCATCATCAAGCATCTGTCTCGCATTTTCAGATATGTTTTCAGCGTGATCTCCTATTCTTTCCACATCACTACATATAGACATAAGGTGTTCTATCTCTATATGTTCTTTTTCATTTATATTAAAGTTATTTATCTTTGCTAAATAAGTAATCAAAATATTTGTCGTTCTATCAATTTGTTTTTCATGCGATACAACATCTTCTATAAGTTCATCATTTCGTTCTTTTAGCACAAGGTTTGTTGCTCTTTTTAAATTTTTAAGAACATACTTAGAATAAAATATGACTTCGTGTCTTGTAGTAGATAAAGCAACGGCAGGTTGATTTAAAAGTCTTTCATCAAGAATCGCCTGAGTTTTTTCAGATAAATTAAAATCTTCTTCTTCATCAGCATTTTCAGGAATTATTTTTTTAGTAATCGCAACCATCCAATCTGAAAATGGTAGTAGTATCAAAGTATTAATTATATTAAATCCTGTATGGAATATAGATATTTCAAAAAGAGATATTCTTGTTGCTAAAAAATTTTTTATAAATGGATAAGTTATGAGAACAAATAATGAAAATATTAACCCACCGAGTACATTGAAAAGTAAATGAAGCAATGCTGTTCGTTTTCCATTTTTACTACTATTTGCCGATGATATAATAGTAGTAGCACAAGTTCCAATATTTTGTCCTACAGTTATAAAACATGCTGCTCCTTTAGATATTGAACCAGCAAGTGCAAGTGTTTGCAAGATTGATACAGATGCTGTAGAACTGGAAAGAATAAATGTAACTATTGCACCTATTAATATTGCGAGGACTGGTATTTTACCTAAAGTTTCAAATGCATCTCTAAAAATTTTTGACTCTGCATAAGGTGATACACCTGTTGACATAAGTGTTAAACCTAAAAATAAAAGTCCAATACCAACAAATATATTTGCTTTTGTTTTAATCTTATCTTTTTTTGTAAATACTACTATAATTGCACCTACACCAAATATTATTGGTGCAAAAAAATCAGGTTTAAATATTTCCACAACTGAACCAAGTTCAGCAAGTGCAACTATCCATGCTGTTATTGTAGTTCCTATATTTGCACCCATTATAACACCAACTGCTTGTGTCAATTTCATCATGCCTGCATTTACAAAACCTACTACCATAACAGTAGTTCCAGCCGAACTATGTATTATTGCTGTAACTATAGCTCCAAAAATAATAGCAGTCCATTTATTTGCTGTTAAAAACTTTAAAACATTGCTAAGTTTTGGTCCAGCAATTTTCTGAAGTCCCTCTGACATCGTTTTCATGCCATAAAGGAACATCCCAACTCCACCAATAAATGTAAAAATATTTCTTAGGTGCAATATCATTTAACTAACTCCACTAATGTATTTATAGCACTGTCTAATTCTTCTATGTTTATATCTTCTACTTTTCCTTCATCTATCATCTTAGCATATTCAACTCTCATAGGTAATTTTGAAAGAACTATAGTATCATTTTCATCTGCAACTTCATCAATGTTGCTATGTCCAAATATTTCTATCTTTTCATTACATTTTGGGCAAACTACATATGACATATTCTCTACAAGTCCCATCATACTTATATTCATCTTATTTGCCATATTGATAGATTTACCAACTATCATAGATACAAGACTCTGTGGAGATGAAACTATGATGACTTTATCTATAGGTATTGACTGGTATGTAGTTAGAGCCACATCACCTGTTCCAGGTGGCATATCAATAAATAAATAATCAAGCACTCCCCAATCTGTCTCTTGATAAAATTGTTGCAAAAGTCCAGCAACAAGTGTTCCTCTATATATTATTGGGTCAGTATCTTCATTCAATAACAAATTTGAAGACATAATCTTAATACCTGTTTTAGAAACCTTAGGTATCATAAGCCCATCTGCTGTAGCTACAACTTTTTTTTCTGTTATACCAAATGCTTTGGGAATTGATGGTCCTAATATATCTGCATCAAGAATACCAACACTATATCCTTTCTTTTGTAAGCCTGAAGCAAGAAGTGATGTCACAAATGACTTTCCAACTCCACCCTTTCCTGATGAAACTCCAATTATTTTTTTTACAGCAGAGCCAATACCAAATTTCAATTTTTCAATATTAACCTGCTTGCTCGAACAATTAGCCGAACAAGTATCACAATTATGTGTGCACTCACTCATAATTTGCCTCCTAAAACTTCTTTCATATACTATCCTATTACTACTATATATTATACTATAAGAAAAAGTATTTTACAACTATTAAAAAATGTGATAAAATATCTATAAAACATAATTAATAGCAATATTTTTTTAAAAGATTCATTGTTTTAATATATTTTTTAAAATCGGAGGCAAATATGCAACAATCACTAACACAATATAAAACATTTTACGAAGTTGCAAAGTCTGAAAATGTGTCAAAAGCTTCAAGGATTTTGCTAATTTCCCAACCAGCTGTATCGAAATCAATCAAAAAACTTGAAGATTCCTTGGGAGTCAAGTTATTTGATAGAACAACAGTTGGACTAAACCTTACATCTGAAGGTAAATTATTGTATGAACACTTGACTACTGCTTTTAATCATATTAATGATGCAGAGTTAAAACTTAAAACATTTAGCAATATAAACTTTGGACATTTAAGAATTGCCGCATCACAGAGCCTTGTAAAACACTTACTTATGTCATATATAAATATATATGCAAGAGAGTATCCAAATATTAGATTATCTGTCACAACTATGCACACCAATAAATGCTACGAAAAACTTACAGAGAAAAAAATAGATATAGCATTTTTGCATAAAGGTGATAATAATTATAAGGAAGTTGAATATGTACCACTATCTGATATACACTACTGCTTCGTAGCATCAAAAGATTACATATCATACTTTTCAAAGGTATTTCCAAACGATCAAGATTATTTTGCAAATGGAAATATTCTCTTACTTGACAAAAAAAATACAACTCGTGATATTATAGATAAAATTTTTGAAAATAATAAAATAATACCAAGACAAATTATGGAAGTAAATAATACTGAATCAATGGTTGATTTTGCTAAAAATGGTGTAGGAATTGCCTGTGTTATAGAAGAATTTGTGCAAGATGAATTAGATAGCAAACAACTGGTTCGAATACCTATAAAGTTTAAGATTCCAAAACACTCTGTTGGCTATGCTTTCAATAAAACAAATATGAGTAAAGAATTATCAGATTTCTTGGCAGTTATAAATGGTGAAAATGTTTTTAAAGACAAAAAAAATAATTAGATTTTAAGGAGTTAATATGAATAAATATCATAAAGTCAAACTTGATAATAAAGAATTTGAATTGCCTCTTGCAGGAATTGGTGGTAATAAATTTGTTGCAGTTTTTGATCCCTATTCAGATGTAAATATGAATAGAGCTGCTGCTAAAGATTTGTATAATAAAATAGTTAATGCCAATTTTCAAAACATAGATGTAGTTATCTCTGCTGAAGCAAAGGGAGCAGCACTCGCACAAAGAATTGCTGATTATCTCAATTCAGACTTACTTGTATTTAGAAAAAAAGTTAAAATCAATTTTGAAAAACCTGTTATAGCTCATGTAAAAACATTTACATCTGGAACCAATCAACTTTTTATTGATAAAAAAGATCTTGAAAAATATACTGGTAAAAATGCTATCTTTGTTGATGATGTTATATCTACTGGCTCAACAATAAATGCCATTAAAGAATTATTAGACGAATATAATGTAAATGTTTTGAGATACTGTTGTGTCTTTAAAGAAAGTAATGATGTAAAAGATGATATCTTATATGTAGATACTCTTCCAATATTTGAAGATAAATAATTTTAAATATTTAAAGAACAAAAAAAGGAATGTCTATTCATTCCATTCAAACCGTAAACAAACTGGGTTATAAAACATAAATATGACCCAGTTTTTTATTTGTTAACAAATATTTTACTGTTCTTTTTACTTCTTCATCCGTGAATTTTTTATTATTAGCAACTGCCTTTACATATGTGCTATCTATAAATATTATGGATTTATCAGCTTTTCTAGTTTCAATGCATATTTCTAATACTATTGAAAATCTATGAACTTATCTATTTGTTTCAACATATAATCTTCGGGTATCATATCATCAATTATTAACTTGACTCATTCTTGTCTTATTTCTTTCTCTTGCTTACTTAACATACAATTTCTCCAGTCTTGTTATATCATAATTTTTATTATATTACAATATATTATAGATATTTTGTTACTTTGTTTTATATTGTAAAAACTTATTAACATAAAAAAATAGGATTTTGTTATCTGTTAACAATAATCCTACTTTTTTAACTTTGTCTATACTCTAAGGGCTTTTTTATAAACCCATCTTCCCATTTTCTTAAAAATCTTTTATGCTATAATCTTTTGAATAGCACCTTCGTAAATACCACTAAGTTCTGTCTCATAAACTTGCCCATTAAATGGGGGACTTGTCCCCATTTTATACCCGACTTCAAAAAGTAGACATATTAAACATTAATATATTCATGTATGGACATTATATAGTGTCCACTCAACAATGTTAAAAACGTGCATAAAATAAAAATTTATCAACAAAATCAATAGTTTTTCTTCA
>CADCOW010000097.1 GCA_902803205.1 uncultured Eubacteriales bacterium
CACCATACTTTATTGAAAAATAATTTCCAATTCTACATCTCAACAATATCTCAATTTTTTCCACCATTGTAAATATAATTTGACATAATTCTGAATTAAAATAATATAACTCTACTACTGTTTCAAATTTTGTTCCAGTGAGATAATTAGAATTTTAAGATTCTCTATTTGCTTATCAATAGTTAATGCATTTTTTTGTTCTTTTTTGTCCATATCATATTCTCCTAAAAAAAACGACTCAGCATGGTCCGCATTGTTAAGAGGCGTGCTGAGTTCTGTTAATACATAGTATACTATATACAAAATAAAAAATCAATACTTTATAGCTATAGATTTTTAGAACGCAAAGTCAAATGTAAATTTATCACCAACTGCTAATGGGCTATCTTTACTTTCTGTAACATCAAAAATTGCTTTTTCCCAACCGTAGATTTGTATAATGCCTTTTACTTTTTCATCATAAGATGTGTAAATCAAATCTCCATTTGAAGATTCTGTAAATGTTCCTTCAGTTGTACCTACCCTATATATAGAAATTATTGCTTCATCATCATTTTCCACATTTTTTCTTGTCACAATTGAACTATATACACTTTTTGTTCCTTGATTATCTACATATGTCCCATATTTTGACCTTGTAGGCATAACAAAGTCTTCGTGTTTTATTATAGCAAGTTCTCTTGCAAGAACACAACATCTATTATGAGTAATCTCTGCTAAAAATTGATTTTGTAACATCGGATATATGCTTCCACCATCTTCTTTATTTCCAAGATTAATGCGAACTACTTCTTCTTTCATAGCAATCCAGTTTCTTTGCTCATCAAGTAAAAGTTGTTTCCTTTCCTTATCAGCACTATCGCTAATTCTTTTCCACAAATTATTTAATTCTGTATCCCACACAGTATAAGCCCAGGCAGATGAAAAATTCATTTCTCCTTGAGTGTTCGCACCAGAAGATGCCTCTATATATTTATCCGCAATTTTTTTTACTTTATCAATCTCATCTTGCAAGGACTTTGCACTCGCTATTTCATTTTCAACTTCTTCTTTTATCTCAGTATCATATGTTGCAAAATAATCATAAGTCTTTGCTGTTTTTTCTTTTGTTTCACTTATACTTTCTTTTACCACTTCACTTGGCTTTTCATTTTCAGTAGCATTCTCATTTGTACTCTCTGCTACTTTTACTTGTGCATCATTAACTTTAGATGCAAAACATCCTGTAAGTAAAATTAAAAAAATTATTGGTAAGATAAGAAATACTTTTTTCATATTTTATTAAACCTCTCTTTTTTATATTTCTTAATTGTACCATATAAATAATGTTTTTTCCAATTCCTTATAAATGACTTTTAAAATATTTTTAAAATATCAAATTTCTGCTTTTTAAGTTAAGTTCCCTTTATACATTTTACACTTTATTTTCACAATCCTATTATTGCAAGAACCCACTGTTTATGATACAATATAAAGGAAACATTGATTAAATGTAATGTTTTATAACTTACATTTATAAAATGTAGTAAATAAAAGAAATTTCCATAAAAAAATATAGGATTAAAGAAACTCTGATTAAAGCAATTTTGCAAGAATTTATTTTTGCCAATTTGCGAAAAGAGCAATTTGTATTTCCTAAAAAAGGAGTATGTTTATGAAAAATCATTTTAGAAAAATTATCAGTTTAATTATTTTATGTGGCATCTTTGCTTCTCAAGCATTTGCTGCAAGTGTATATTATCCTGGTTCAACTATTGTTAGTTCAGATGCTACAAATGCTCTTGACCCAAATTTACAACAAACTATTTCTAATCAAATTAGACAGACATTCTCTGCATACGAGACAAAAGGAATTATACAAGATGTAAATGCTCTTGGGACAATAAAACTTGGAAGTTATGCATTTGCTGGATATGGTCATGCAAATGATTCTTTGGAATGGATTGTTCTTGAAAAAACTGGCAATACTGCAGTTTTATTAAGCAAATATGTACTTGGCGAGTCTGAATATAATGATACAAATGATTCAATGGCATATGCTGGTTCAAAAATAAGTAAATGGGTAAATAAATTTTATTTAAATGCTTTTACAGAAAATGAAAGAGCAATGATTGCAGATACAACTATACCATCTAAAACTGATATTGAAAAATATTTTACTTATGTTGATGGCACAAAAAAATTAGGTCTTGCTACAGGTAGCAAAGGAATTTCTGATTATTGGTTAAGAAATGAAGTACTTGCTCCAACTGCTTGGTATTTTAGCACATATGCAGATTGTTACAATGGACAATTTGGAGAAAAATTTGGTATAAGACCAATGATTATAATTAACTTAGCACCAATTGCTTAATTTATCTAAATAACAATAGGGGCTTCATAAGCCCTATTTTAATAAGGAGATAAGGTAAACACTGATTAATAATAAATTTTTCCAATATGTTTTGCAAAAATAAATTAATCAGCATTTCCTTAATTATTATGAGTACAAATAATAATGAAAATAAAAGAGACAGCGCCATTGTTAAAACAAGTGTCATCGCAATATTTGCCAATGTTCTTCTTGTTATGTTTAAAATGGCTATAGGTCTTCTTTCAAATTCTATCGCCATAATTCTTGATGCTGTAAATAATTTATCTGATGCGATGTCTTCTATAATAACTATAATCGGCACCAAACTTGCAAATAGAAAACCAGATAAAAACCATCCTTTAGGTCATGGTAGGATAGAATATCTTACGGCTATGATTATATCTGCTATCGTCTTATATGCAGGTATCACTTCACTAATAGAATCTATCAAAAGTATAATTGATAAAACCACTCCTCATTATACAAATATATCTCTTGTAATAATAGCAGTAGCAGTCGTTGTGAAAATACTTCTTGGAAGATTTGTTAAAAAACAAGGTGAAAAATATAACTCTGATGCTTTAGTTGCATCTGGTAGTGATGCTATGTTTGATGCAATATTATCTTTTTCAGTTCTTGCCAGTGCAATAATTTTTAAACTAACAAATGTTTCTCTTGAATCTTATGTGGCTGTTATCATTTCTATATTTATTATAAGAGCAGGTATAGAGATGTTAAAAGATACTCTTAATGAAATTTTAGGACATAGAGCAGATAAAGAACTTACTCACGAAATTAAAAAAATTGTTTCATCATTTGAACAGGTACAAGGTGCATATGACTTATTCATTTACAACTATGGTCCGAGTATTAATTATGCATCTATTCATATAGAAGTTCCTGATACTATGACTATAGCTGAATATGATGTATTAGTTAGACAGATTGAGCAAGAGGTATATCATAAAACTGGTGTTATCCTTACAGGTATAAGTGCTTACTCATATAATACAAAAGATGATGAAATTTCTCGAATCCGAAATAAAATACATAATATAATTTTTAATCATGACTTTGTTATACAAATGCACGGTTTTTACATAAATAAAGAAACAAAAGAAATAAGATTTGATGCAGTTATGAGTTTTGATATTACAGCAGACGAAGGTGTCAAAATCCTTATGGAAGATCTTAATAAAGAACTTCCTGATTATAACATAACCATAACCCCAGATATAGACATATCAGAGTAACTTATTTATAGAAGTAAATATCATTTACCATTACATAGGTAAGTACCACCATTCTAAACAAATTAAAATGGAGACCCGTATGAAAATCAAAAACTTGTATAAAGAAAAACCAAATACTGAGTTTGAAAAAAATCAGATGCATAAAGAAAATGGAGAAGTATCTACTGTTGAAACAGAATTATTGGTAGAACATTACACTACTCTATATATAAATGATATTGAAGTAGCAACTCTTGTCTGCACTGGCACAAGTATAGTTGAACTCGCAGTTGGTAGAATCATAAGTGAAGGAATACTAACTGATGTGAATTTAATTGATAATATTTATATATGTGAATATGCCAGTAGAGCAAGAGTATATCTAAAAGAAGGTATAGAATTTATTAATCATTTAAATAAAAGCACGGATGTAGCAAGTTGTTGTCAAGATAATAAGTCTTATTTTAAAAGTAACATTTTACCAGAAAAACTAAAAAATACTTTGACACTTAAAGATGAAGATGTATTTGCTTTAGCGACAGCATTTGCCACTGACTCAAAAATTCACAAGATGACTTCTGGCACTCACGCAGCTTATTTATATAAAGACGGTAAAATTATAACTTCATTTGAAGATATAGGTAGGCACAATGCTATGGATAAAGTTATCGGATATATGTATTTAAATAATATTAAACCAGAAGAATGTATAGTATTTACTACAGGTAGAGTTCCAGTTGATATGGTTAGAAAAGCAATTTATGGAAGAATTGGAGCACTCGTATCAAAGGCAGTCCCAACTGTTGACGCAGTAGCCCTTGCAAAGGAATATAACTTAAATCTCATTTGCCGTGCTTGGCAAGATTCATTTCAAATATTCAACAAAAGTGTATAAAAAGGAGAGACTTTTATGAACAACATTATTAGTAAATTTATTGACACCCACAGTTTGACAGTTGAAGAGTATGAATCTATTCTCAATAACATAACTGATGACGAAAAAAAAATCTTAAAAGATGAGGCTGTGAAACTTGCAACAAAAGTTTATGGCAATAAAATTTTTGCTCGAGGTCTTATTGAGTTTTCAAATTATTGTAAAAATAATTGCTATTATTGTGGCATAAGAAATGGCAATAAAAATTGTGAACGATATAGACTTACTAAAGAACAAATATATGATTGCTGTGATCTAGGTTATGAACTTGGATTTAGAACCTTTGTTTTACAAAGTGGTGAAGATTTATATTTTAATGATGATTTAATGGTAGAAATCATTTCACACATAAGAAATAAGTTTCCTGATTGTGCGATAACCATATCTATAGGTGAAAAAGAAAAATCAACTTATCAAAAATATTTTGATGCTGGTGCCAATAGATATTTACTCAGACACGAAACTGCAAATAAAAAACTATATGAGACAATTCATCCAAAAGAAATGTCATTTGAACATAGAATGAAATGTTTACAAGATTTAAGAGATATAGGCTTTCAAGTTGGTGCAGGATATATGGTAGAA
>CADCOW010000098.1 GCA_902803205.1 uncultured Eubacteriales bacterium
GTTATTGGGTAAACGAAATAAATAATAAACTCAAATGGCAGGATGTAAATTATTATAAAAATAATTTTAATGGTAATCTTATAAATATTTTAATTGATTCACCTGGTTTAGGTAAACAGTTGGAAAATCTTAAACACCATCCTGGATATGCTTTAGGTGGACACTTACCTAAAACTTGGTCTTTAATAAATAATAAAAGAATTTTGCTGAAAGCTGGTTTTAATTCTAGGTTCGGTGAGAATTTTATAGAATTAAAAATGTCTGAAATATTAGATAAAATTGGTTTTAGACATATAAAATATAGTTCCTATTTACATAAGAATTTAGAATTAAGCGCTTGCGAATGTTATAATACAGAAGAAAAAGAACAAATTGATGCTTATTCCTATTATGTAGATAAATATGGAGAAGGTGAACAGATTTACTCAAAACTATATGATGATTTGCCAAAACACATACAAAATCAATTAGATGAAATGATATTAACTGATTATATATTCTTTAATCAAGATAGACATTGGAGTAATTTTTCTTTAATAAGAAATCCTGATACATTGGAAATTATAGAACTTATGCCTATTTATGATAATGGTAAATGTTTATATGAAAACTCAGAAAATACATTAGGAAAAGAAATAGAATCTAAACTTATATATGATGATAGTAAAGAACTTATTAAATACTGTCCTAAAATAAGTAAAGAATTATATGATAAAATAAAAGATGCTATATATTTAATTGACTATTCAGATAAATTGAGACAATTATGTTTAGATAGATTAAATAACTTAGAAATCAATTAAAATAATATAGGGAACAACAACTTTAACAGAGTAAAAATTTTATATATAATTCAATCGTAACAAATAATAAAAAAGATATAACAAAATATATAGAGAGAGATAAAAATATCACTTTATATGAATAAAGAATTGGAAAATAAAATAAGTGCAACATTTCCTTTTATGAAAAAAGGTAAATCACTTGTTGAGCAACATAAAGCAGGTTTTGTTGATGACCTTTATAGTGCTTTTAATTTAGATTGTGGGGATGGTTGGTATAATTTGATATATGAACTTTGTACTGATATACAAAAACTTCTTGATGAAAGTAAAATGGAAGTTTGTATAAAAGTGGAACAGGTAAAAGAAAAATTTGGTGGACTTAGATTTTATTATTCATTAAGTTTTAATGAAGATGAAGTGAGTGAAGTTGGTAAAAATAAGCAAAAGGATGAAAGAAAAGAATTGTTAGAAAAAATATCTAAACTTGTAGATAGTTATGAGGATAAATCTTATAAAATATGTGAATTATGTGGCAACATAGGAAAACTAAGAGAAGACTTAGAGTGGATTGAGACTTTGTGTGATAAATGCTATGCGAAAGTAATAAGTAAACAAATATAAAATAGTAAAGTATTGAGATGTAAAAAAATATTGTAATAGGGTATGGTATAGAAAATATCACGTTTTACAGTATTTATTAAAATATATTAATTCACAGCTTGGGGAACAATATACAGTAAATATAAGTAGACCATATTTGACTGATTATTTGATTAGTTCTACAATTAATGACACAGATTTAGAACTAAAAGTTATGTTTGTAAATTATATAAATCTTTAGCATAGTTTGACTGGAATAGTATTTATTGAATCAAAAGACTTATATTATGTAAGAACAATTGGAGAAGAATTTGAAAATTCAAAACACAAAGAATGTAGTTCGCCATTTGAAAATTTAGATGAGAGTAAAAATGAAGATGAAAAGAAAAACAAAAAGATAAAGTAGATGCTACAGATTTAGCAATTAAACTTATATTCTTGCATGAAGTTGGTCATATGGCATTTACAAATTGCTCTACTAATAAAAAAATAATTGCGAATGAAACACTTGCAAATTGGTTCGCATCTATATGTGTAGATACTTGTAAAGAGAAGTGTATGATAAGAGAGAAGACAAAGTATCAGCCAATAGAGTATAAATACTATTTTACAAATCCAGAAGAGTTTGAATTTGCTACTTTAAAAGAATATTCTGCTAATTATACTCGCCCAATGTTTAGAACACTGAAATTTGGGATGATAGACATACTTAAATATGATGATTTATTTAAAAAACTAATTGATAGTTTTATTAAATAATATGGATAGAAGAATTGATAAAAATTGCACATAAATATTATGTGCAATTTTTTGTGTATAAAACTAATTATAATTAGTGTCCACTCAACAATGTTAAAAACGTGCATAAAATAAAAATTTATCAACAAAATCAATAGTTTTTCTTCAAAAATATTA
>CADCOW010000099.1 GCA_902803205.1 uncultured Eubacteriales bacterium
ATGGATGTTTTATTTTGCTTTTTAGAATTGATGTGTAATAGAAGGGGAAAATTAATAATTGTGAATTGTTGAGCAGACACTAATTATTTAAAATATGGCTATAAATAATGCTTTGAAATATAACTATATAACTTATATACTTATATTTTACCATTTATTCATTGACATTTCACTACTTTTATAATAAAATTATGGTTGTGGGAGGAATTTTTATGGGATTTTCATATAAGCCACTTTGGAAATTATTAATTGATAAAGATATGACAAAAAAGAAATTAATGGAGCAGACTGGCATTTCTAAATCAACCATTGATAAAATGGGAAGGGGTGAAACAATATCGTTAAATATTGTGGATAAGATTTGCAAGCAATTTGATTGTAAAGTTGAAGATATTATGGAATACAAGGAGGAAATAGCAAAATGATTAAACAAATAATTATTAATGCTAATAGTAATAGTATTCCACAAATCAAAGATAAAACAGTTGATTTGGTAATCACATCTCCACCTTATCCAATGATTGAAATGTGGGATGATATGTTTTCTGAGCAAAATTCACAAATCAAATGTGAATTGCAAAACGGAAACGGCGAAAAAGCATTTGAGCTTATGCATCAGATCTTAGACAAAACTTGGAATGAGTGTGATCGAACTTTGAAAGATAATGGGTTTATTTGCATTAATATAGGAGATGCTACAAGAACTATAAATGATGTATTTCAATTATATTCAAATCATACTCGTATAATTAATTTTTTTCTGAATAAAGGTTATTGTGTTTTACCTGATATTCATTGGAGGAAGCAAACAAATTCTCCTAATAAATATATGGGTTCGGGCATGTACCCTGCAGGTGCCTATGTTACATATGAACATGAATATATATTAATATTTAGAAAGGGCGGCAAAAGATTGTTTAATAATTCTTCGCGAATTAAAAGGCAAGAGAGTGCATATTTTTGGGAAGAAAGAAATGTATGGTTTTCTGATTTATGGGAAATCAAAGGAACTTCACAAGCAATTAAAAATATTAACTGTTCAAGAGAAAGGAATGCATCATTTCCGTTTGAGATACCATATAGATTAGTTAATATGTATTCTGTAAAAGGTGATACTGTATTAGACCCATTTTCCGGATTGGCAACAACAAATATAGCTTGCATGGCAAGCGAAAGAAATGGAATTGGAATAGAAATTGATAAAAATTTGGCGAAAGCATCTATGGAATACTTAACAACTATGCAAGATAAGATAAATGAAGTTGTGGATGATAGATTAAAAAAGCATTTAGATTTCATATCAGAGTTAGATGATGAAAAAAAATCTAAATGCTACGAGAATGAAAATATGAATTTTTTAGTTAAAACTAAACAAGAGACAGAGATGGTAATTAACAAAATAAAGAATCTCAATTATGAAAATGGCAAAGAACTAATATGTGAATATGCATAAACTATTCTTCTACTTCAATCTTAAGACCTGTTTTTACTTTTTCATAATAAATCATAATGGCTTCGATTCTCTCTTGTAACCTATCCATGGTCTTATATGTAATGGGCTTTATGGAATATGCCGTATCACCAACAAAACCATCAATATCTTTCGATTCTTCTTCAGGCGTTGATAAACGGTAATTTTGATTATTAATTTCAGACAAATATGCAAGTATTGAGTTTTGAACACATAAACCATTAAAGGTCTTATTAACTATAAGATCCACCACCCACTCGCGAACCATCTTCTTATCAATGAGTTTAATGGCATCTTGTAAGTTTAATACTTGTGCATAGATTTTATCTGTGGCATTATCAATTGCTTGAGGATACTTTTTATTATACCAAGCCGACCATCCATCAATTGTTAGATTGTTGGTTTCTTTCATAAATGTTTGAATTAATTCTGACATTTGTCCTACTACTTTTGGACGAGTTCCTTGGGCATTTTGATTAGCCCAATTAATTAGTGTCCACTCAACAATGTTAAAAACGTGCATAAAATAAAAATTTATCAACAAAATCAATAGTTTTTCTTCAAAAATATTA
>CADCOW010000100.1 GCA_902803205.1 uncultured Eubacteriales bacterium
TAATATTTTTGAAGAAAAACTATTGATTTTGTTGATAAATTTTTATTTTATGCACGTTTTTAACATTGTTGAGTGGACACTAATTAAGAAACTTTTAATAGAGGTCTTATTATGAAAAAATTTAGTAAAAAAAATTATTAGCATCACTTCTCGTTTTTGCTATATGCTTTTCAAGTAGTAGCATAAATATTTTAGCAAGCAATACTTCGCTAAATAGTGGGGCAGGCAACATTGTAGAGAATCAAACTGCAAATGAGAATAGTGGAGCAAGTAACACTGCAGAAAATCAAACTGTAAATGAGAATGGGGCTCACAGAGTTCGCTCATACGGGGGGGGGGGACAATATAACAGGGACGGATACCATCTGCCCACTTGAGGGTATAGAAAGTAATGCTGATGAAACTCTTTTTGGTGCTGCCCCTACTATAAATGTAGGAGATACACTTTACTTTGGTAGATACCCACAAAATACAAAAGACTCTGAAGTGCTTGAGCCTATAAAATGGAGAGTGATAGACAAAGCAACTGATGGTTCAAAGGCACTTCTCGCATCTGACCAAGTACTTGATTTTAAATATTATAGAAGTAGTAATCTTGATACTGAATTTAAATCTTGGGCAGATTGTTATTTAAGAACTTGGTTAAATGATACATTCTATAATAAAGCATTTGATTCAGCTGAAAAAGCTGCTATAAAAAAGGAAACTTTAACTACTACAGGTTCAGTGAATACTGAAGACAATGTTTTCGTATTATCAAGAGATGAAGCAAATACTCTTTCCCAAATGGATAGATGTATAAAACCTACAACATATACTAAAAATGTTTCTCGTAATAATTTAAATATTCGTGTATTTTACGGTAGAGTTTCGTGGTGGCTTAGGTCAACAGGTACAGGAACTTCAGTTTATACAGATTTTGTTAATGAAAATGGAGAATTGGGAACAATGAACGGATATGATGGAACTTTACGTGTGGGTGTTCGCCCATCTATCTACATAGATTTAACTTCTCCATATTTTACTGCAAATGAAAGTAGCATAACTTTTAATCTTGATGGTGGAGACTGGATTAAGGATAATACAACTTGGAAAGAATTAAATAAATATAAAGAAGGAGTAGTGAATATTCTTCCAACTGCAGATGAAGTAAAAAAGGATTGGTATGTGCTTAAAGGTTGGTCAATAAATGGAAATGATTTAACTGAAATTAGTATAAATACAACTTGGACGGGTAATCTTACTGTTAAAGCACTTTGGACTTATGAAGGGGATAGAGCTTTAACTGATAGAGAAAATAATGCATTTATAGTTAGAGATGAGTGGACTGCTTGGGTTAAAAGTTTTACAAGTGAATTATCTGCACTTGATAAAAATGCGATTTCAAGAATATATAGCAATATGGATTTCTATGATATGCAGTATAGATTTACAGAGAAATACAAAAAAGTTCCTGAATATCTTGATGAAGATGGGAAGCCAACAGATAAACTTAAAAATCTGATTAAAGAAAAGAGGAAAGAGATAGCTGGTGGCTCAAATAAAGTAAAAGATTATCTAAAGTTTACTTCAACTCAGAATGGTTCAACAGTTGGTTTTTGGGTAACTGGTACTACGGACTATAATATGGGCTATTCAAAAGATGGTACTACATTTATAAAATGGAATCCTGGTGAAAATATAACACTCAATTCTGGAGAATACATATATGTATATAATAAAACGGAAGTTCTTACAAAAAATATTACTTCTGGATTATATTTTAATTTGTCTGGTGCTATAGAAGCCTCTGGTAATATAATGTCTATATTAGATTTTTCAGATGAAGTACCTTATTATGGTTTTTATGGTTTGTTTAGTGGGCAGTCTGGATTAACAAAAGCATCAGAACTTAAACTTCCTGCACAAAAAGTAGGTGAACATGCATATGATGAAATGTTTTTTAATTGTGCAAATTTGAAAGAGGCATCAGATTTACCAGCAACAACTATTGGAATAGGGGCATATTTTAGTATGTTTGGACTTTGTGCAAATTTAGAGAAGGGACCATATATAAAAGCAACATCAATAGGTGGTGGTGCCTTTGAAGAAATGTTTAGTGGTTGTACTAATTTGAATTATATAAAACTTGATTTCAGAGGGGCACTTGGTTTCATAAACTGGGTTCAAGGTGTGACAGCAACAGGTAAATTATATTATAATGGACCAACAACTGACCACAGTAACAATAAAATCCCAACCAACTTCACAGTGGTGCCATTTTAATAATTATTCATAAGGACATATTGAAAAATTGGGTGACTTTACAAAGTCGCCCTTTTTATTGTCAAATTATTCTTTAAGCAAATAAGTCGCCCTTTTTATTATCAAATTATTCTTTTAGCAAATGAGTCGCACCAAAAATAGTCTAATGTATACAGTTTGTAAAAAGCTGATATTTTATGCAATGATTTTATTATTTGCAGATATGCTACATAAGAAAATAGTTGGAGCAAAAACAAATTTTTTGCAACAATGGCGATAGCCGAGCCTTAGAACTTTAGCACTGTCTGAGCGAAGCGAGTTTGCAAAGTTCTTGGCGAGGCAGAGCCAGTGCTTGCATAAAAAATCTTGTTTTTGCGACCTATTTTCAATGTAGCATATCTGCAAATGTTTATAGAGATTTGCATAAAAAAACTTGTTTTTGACCTATTTTTGGCAAAATCCATTTATTTATATAGAAATGTTTGTAAAATTAAGGAAAATGGCTGTAAAACAGGGCTAAAAAAGTATTAAAATAGTATTAAGATTTTAAAAAATTGTGTATTTTTATTGAAAATTAAGGCTCAATTATGTATAATATTGAAAATGGGTTTTTGTGCCTATTTGTATCTTTTTGCGTGAAAACGCTTAAAGTTTTAATTGCTTATAGTAAATATTTTAGTTGAAAAAATTTATTTTTCAAAAAAGTATTTATGATTTGATTAAAAAAATTTTTAGAAGAGGTTTGGTTATGTTTAGTCAAAAAGTAAAAAGAGTCATTAGTATCTTACTTGTGATATCTATGACTTTGTGTTGCAATGGATTCTCAGTCCTTGCAGGAAGTGTTGAAGGAGTTGTAGAAGAACAACAAGTTGCTACAAGTGAAAAACAAACTCCTAATTATTATTATGAGTACCAAGAGTACAAAGAAGAACAAATTGTGCTTATGGGAAATGCAGGAGATAGTAAAGATAGTGGAAAAGAAAAAGCTGAAGGAGAGAATGCAGAGCCTGGAAATGTAGAGAGCAACAATAAAGATGGTGATGCATTAGCAATCACTGATGGTGAGTCAGATAATGATTCATCAAGTTTTGATGCTGAAAATGGTGAAGAGCCAGAAAATAAAAAAGAAAATGAAGAAGAACCAGAAGATGATGAGACTACTACTGTAAAAGAGGAAGAAGAAACTTCTGAATCAGTTGAAGAGAGTGAATCAACTACTGAGACTTCTGAATCAGTTGAAGAGAGCGAATCTACTACTGAGACTTCTGAATCAGTAGAAGAGAGTGAAACTACTACTGAAACTTCTGAATCAGTTGAAGAGAGCGAATCAACTACTGAAACGTCTGAATCAAAAGAAGAAAGTGAGTCAACTACTGAGACTTCTAAAAAAATTGATGAGACTGAAAGTGAAAAAGTAGAAGAAACAGAAAAAACTTCTGAGAGTGTTTCTGATGAAACAGAAAGTAAGAAAGTAGAAGAAAGTGAATCAACTACAAAAACGTCAAAAGAAGATATAGAAACAAGTGAAACAACAAAAGAAGAAACAACTACAGTAGTAGCAAAAGAAGAAGAAACTACTACTATAGAAGAAACAACAAAAGATGATGGCAAAGAAGAGAATGAAAGTAAGACAACTGAGAAGTCTGAAGAATCAAATACTAACGAAACAACAAAAGCCTCTGTTCAAGATATAGATGATGTAAAAAATAAAACTAATATAGAATTTGTAGAAGCAAGTGAGTCATATACTGAAACTTCTGTTAAAGTTATAAAGAAATATATTTATGCTACAAGATCAATCCCAGAAGATAGCATATGGACACTTAAGGAGATTTTGGCAAATGAAACTACAGGTTCATTTAAAAATCTTCCAAGAAACGAAGAAATTGTAGATAAATATCTTGCAAAAAATATAAAAGTTCTTGTTGAGAACCAATATGGTGACCAAAAAGTATTAACTGTTCCTGCTAAATGGGACATAGAAGTATTATCAAAAGTATATCGTCCAGAAGGATTTATTCCAAATGCTAATGATTATAAAGTAAGTGCTGATGGAAAACTTTATGAGATTGGTGAAGATGGAAAAGAGAAAGAGATAAAAGAAGAAGTAGAGACTAAAGAAGTTATTATAGAAGAAAATAACATAGATGATGAAAATGCTGATATAAAAGTAAATGATGCAAAAGAAAATAAAGATGAAGATAAAAAAGAAGACGATACAAATATAGAAGTTACTACTGAAGAGAATAAAGAAGAAAATAAAGAAGATGAAAGTGTAGAGCCAACTGAAAAACAAGAAATAAATGAAAGTATAGAGCCAACTGTGGCTGGATTTACTGGAACTGATGATGAGAAGACTGAAACAAATAATACAGATAATAATGAAGTAAGCAAAAAGACTGAGGAAAAGACTATTGAAACTACAGTTGATGAACATGATGCAAGTGTAGGCGAAGAGAATGTAGTATATGAGTATGAGACAGTAAGTGCTGATGAGCCTATAGTACCAAGTGAAGATGAACTTAAAAAAGATAATGTCATAGTAGGTAATGCAAATAATAAGATAGTAAATGAGAAGAATGCTAAAGAAGAAGCTGTCGCTGAACTTAATCTTGCATCACTTGCAAAGAGTCTTGCAGAACTTCTTGGTGGAGAGATTATCATTTCTCATGAAACAGGATTTAGTGACACTTTATTTGGTGCAACTGACCATGAACACTGGGTATGTGGCAGACAAGTATGTAGTGATACTCAAAGAAACCACTTCAATGAAAATATGAATACAAATCACCCAGTTACTGGTGTAAAATCATTCCAAGCTGTAAATAATTTTGATCAGTTTGAATCAGCTATAAATAATACTGCTACATCTGATTATGATTATATAGTACTTACAGCAAATATAACTGTAAATAAGATGCTTAAATTAACTAAGCCACTTTTCCTTTGCTTAAATGATTATACTTTAAGTTTTACAGAAGATGGACAATTATGTACATTCTATGATTATCAACAAGACCCACCTATAGATGTGCAACACGGTGCACTTACAAATGCTATATGTATATGTGGATGTAATGATAATAATGGTACTGCAGATGGAATATGTGGAACTATAGAAGGCACAGAAGCAAGATATGCTCCTGCTATATTCTATACAAAGAATGCAGGTGTATATTTGTTTGGTTTAGGTAAGTCAAATGGTGCAGGAAGAGATGTTGCACTTCCTTATGGTGAGACAGGTACAGCAGCAGACAATGAAGTTCGTATAAAAGTAAAAAATTTCACTCTTGCTGATGCAATAACTTCATATAGACCACACCCAGGTCAAAAAGAAGCACCAAGCGATACACAAGTTTATTCATATACCAATAACTACCTATATAATAAGAATAGTAACACTATACAAGCAGTGTCAGGAGTAGAAGAACCTATGTATAATGACTATTCTTCTTCATTTATAGCTATGTCTATAAATGATAAAGGACAAGCAGAATCACAGACTTCAAGACAGGCTTTCTTCTATGCTCTTGATATAGAAAATATAAAATCAAATGATGGTGGATTTGCAAATCTCTATTACCTCAATTCATTTGCCATGGAACATTGTAAGATAATAAATGTTGGAGCATTTAGAGGCGGCATAGTATCAGTTGACTTCAATAATAGAAAGTTCTTAAATACTACAGATACTTCTGTAAATAATGACTATATAGATATAGGTCACAATAATATACAAAACTGTGGATTAAGTAAAGATTTCACTGGTTCTGGTGCAAACTCAAAATGGGGTGATGAAGGTAAATATAACAATGGTACAAATGTAACAGTAGAAACAGGTCATACTCTTATGGACCCAGAAGAAGTATATTCACCAGATAAAAATGGATTGTTCTTACTTGAAAATTATAATGGTGGTTCTACTGATGAAAACTATCGTATCATAACATCAAATAATTTTACAAGTAATGATTTAAGCCCAGCAAGTGTAACTACTGGAAATGTTGATGATGCAGTTCAACAATATTTGATTTATTTGACATTTGATTCAGTAGGTACAAATACTATAAATGTAAATGACAATACATTTACAAATAATAAAGCTGGTGTATTATATATAGAAAACTTATATAATGAAAGACATGGCATACCTGCTACTGATGGTAGCCAAGGTATAGTTTATCTTGATAAAAATATTATAGATAACAATGTTATGGGTTCATCTGCACTTGGTACAGATGATAGACCAAAAACACTTGGAGTAATGAACTTCCAAAATCTTTCAACAGTTCTTTTAAATACTAAAGTTACAACTACAACACAACAAACAGTAACTAACAATAAAGGTATAGGAACTGGTGCAGTTAGAGTTTCTAATGCAAATATATTCTATGTATATAAAACAAAATTTGAAAACAACACTGCTTCAAATGATGGTACAGGTGTAAACACCGCAAGAGGTGGTGCAATATTTGTAAGTACTTGCTCAACTGTAAAGATAGGTAATGATGTTGTAAATCAGGCTGAAAAAGTTGAATTTATAACTAATGGTACTGATTATATATTAAATGGTGGCGCTGTGTATGCAAATGATATAACATCACTTAATATATCTGATGTAAAATTTGATAGCAATGTATCAGATGGAAATGGTGGTGCTGTATATGCTGAAGGTGTAGGAAGAAACACAAGTACAAATATATATGGTTCAAAATTTGATTCTAATAGTGCATCTAACAATGGTGGAGCATTATATTATAAAGGTGATGATGAAAAAATATATAAACATAATTTATATACTTCATATTTCTTAAATTTAACTAATGATACAATCAATAAATTTGATAAGAATAAAACAGCATCTGGCGATGGTGGTGCTATATATCTTGCTAATTTAACAGATACATCTAATATGAAATATGTAGATGTTACATCTGATGGTGCGACTGCAAGAGGACAATTAAATGAATTGGCAATTTATAATTCTACAGGAAAAGTAAATATAGCTAATTCTACAATTTACAATAATCAAAATGATTCATCTGTTGAAAGAAAAAATTACTCTACAATATATGTAAATGATGCTGAACTTGAACTTGATAGTGGTGTTCATATAAAACAAAATGTAAATGCAATTAGACTTGGTAAAGCTACACTCAGTATGGCATCATATAGACATGTAACTCATAATGATATAGATGATTCCGATAATATATTGATAGAAGAAAATACTGGTGATTATATAATTGGTGTAGAAAATGATGAATCAAGTTATATAAATTTAAAACAAGGTAAGATAGATAATAATACATTGCTTGGAACAACAAGAAATGGATATGTTCTTGTGACAGCAGGTGATATAGCTTATGATGCTGCATTTGGTTATATAGGTAAAGTAGCAGATGAAGCTTCTATGAAGCAATCTACTATCCAACTTGGTGGAAATATAAGATTAAACAACAATAAGAGAGATGGTGATGTACTTGCAAATATGCCAGTTGAGATAGTACCTGATGGTGTAGGTAACTATAGTAGACCACTTTATAGACACTTTAATGCAGTAATTGTGCCTATCGCAACATCTGCATTTGCAGAAGCAGGTACGGCAGAAAAAACTGATGACTTACTCACATTAAATAGCGGTGTTATTGACACAAGACTTGGTAGAGATGCAAGAATAAGTCTTACTGCTATAAATGCTATAGAAGTTGATTATCCAACAGAAGATTCTGGTCATACAACTAGAGCAAAAAGAGCAGAGCTATTTAAATTTGATGATGATGAAGATACAGATTATATAAAATTTGATAATAGACATATACAAGGATATGATGGTGGCTCAGGTGGTGCTGGTGCACAATCAATATTTACACTTGAAAGAAAAGGTCAAATGATACCTGGAATTACTATCGGTGGTACTACAGGAGATGTGTATGAGAACCGTGTTGTATATGCAAATAGAGGTGCAGGAGATAGAATATCATTATCAGACTCTGCTACACTTATTACATTTAAATTTAGAATGGTATTCCAGACAGATAGAGATAATCCAGATGATTATGGATATGGCACATATGTAGATGCTATACCAGACCAAATGGTTGAAGAAGGAACTCCTGTAATGCAACCTATAAAAGACTATTCACTTGCAGAAGAGAGTAGTGCAATATATACTGATGCTGTAGCTGGAGTTAAAGAATATAAAGTTATAGATATTATAGGAAATAGTGAAGGAACAGTTGAAAGTAATCCAAGTAAGAGATTCCATAGTTGGGATTGGTCACAACATGTAACTAGGCCAGACGGAGCAGGTTCATCTTGGGCACCAGAACTTACTGCAATTTATGCAAATGTAAATCATAAACATAAAGTTTGTGGTATAGAGTGGGGAGTAGAGTGTAGCCACCTTGGTGATACAAGAACAAATTATCATAAAGAATTTGGTGGAGACTGCTTTAAGAGAGATAATACAATAGATAAAACTTGTATAGATGTACGTATACCTGAGCAACTTATGTATGCAAAAGAGCATCCAGAGTATATGTATGTTTTAGGTGCAGATATAATAATTAAAGATAGTATAAATGGTGTAAACATAGAAAGAGTATTAAATGACCCAGACAACCCAATACCTAATCTTAAACTTTGCTTAAATGGTCATAAGATAATTATGGAAAGTAGCCAATCATTATTTGCACTTACAGGTGATTGCTACATCTGTGATTGTCAAGCAACACATGGAACTATTGAATATACTGCTACTGAATCTATAATACCAAGAACAACACTTACTGGAAGTTTATTTAACTTTAGAGCATCAGAGAGTTCTATAGGTTCTGGAGTATATGTTGACAACACATTAAGCATATTTGGAAGAAATGGTGCAGATGCAAATCCATATATCACATTCAATAATTTAAGAATAGGAAATGATGATTCTCAAGGATTTGTAACTGGACTTAATAGAAATGATGTAGTAAGTGCAATTAGAATTGAAAACGTTAAATTTTTAGATGAGTATAATGATGGCACAGTCCATAAGAGTGAGAGAACTATTGAACGTCCTATAATGAAAGTAGCAGGAAATGCCGCATTTGACAATCTTGTAGTTGACGGAATTAGTTTCAATAATAGTGGAAATTCAATTATAGATTTAAGTGAAAAAGATGATAGTACAACTAATGAATATAATATAAGAACTGGTAAATATATCAATAATCGTGTTGCAAGTGGTGGTTCATCAGTACTTAGAATTTTGGCAAAAAATGAATCTAATATACTTATACAAGATGACCAAAACAATGCAACTGATGAAGGTAGAGTTCATGTAAAGAACAATGTTATAAGAGACTATGCAGTATTTAGATTTGGATATGTAGATTCAACAACAAGAAATAATCCATCAAAAGCTAAATTTACTATGAAGTCAGTTGACTTTGATTACAATACAGCAATGGATGTAGTAGGTGTTCCTCAATATGATGTAAATGGTGTAGCACTTTTACTTGAAAACTTATATGGTTCATCACAAACTAATATGTATTCTATAGCTGATTGTAAGTTTATAAATAATGGATATAACATATATGATGGTGCAGGAAATTATAGCAATTATGATATGGCATTGAATGCAAATCATAAGATTTTAGGTGCTGGTATATGTATGATAGGAGACCAGACAGGTGGTTGGAACAATATAACATATACTGATTTAGAAATTAATGAAACTTTATTTGAAAAGAACTTTGCTTATAAAGGTGGAGCTATATACTTGAAAAATTCAAGAGGTATAAGAGTTCAAGGTGAGACAGTAGATGCTGAAGATGCATTCTTTAAAGGAAACTTTGCGGATGAAGGTTCAGTTCTTTATGCTGATTCAGAGGACTCTACTATACAAGGTAAAGGTTCTATAGTATTTGTAAGTCAAAGATTCTTAAATAATGGTATAAATTATGGAGCTGCGGGTGCAGTTGTAGAGGGCAATTCAGTAAAACAAAGCAAGAGTATGATTTATTATGCTGGTATAGGTAATAGCAATACTGATGGTGCAAGCTATATACAACTTCGTTTTATAAGCCCAACTATGAAATATAATTATGCAAATGATGGTTTGATAAAAGTTGGTAATGCAGGTTCAACAGTAGAGCCATATTCAGTTGTAATATCAGGAACTGATGCATCTGGTTCTATAGAGTATAATGGTCTTTATTCACAAACAAATACAGAGGCATACAGAACTTACTATGGTGGACCAGTGTTCTCATTCTGTAATGAAGTAGGACATAATCCAAGAATTAATATGTTTGAAAGAGATATGAATACTCTTGAATTTAATGTAAGATACAATTATGTAGGTGACATAGATAGTGATGGTAGCCATAGAAGTGCAGTTGAAAATGGATTACGTGCAGTAGAAGCAACTGCATCTATGATATTTGCAGGTAAATTTGTTATAAGAGATAATTTTGCAAAAGCAGCTGATGGCACATTTAAACAAGCAAATGTTGAAGTTAAACCTTCATTTACATTTACTTTAGATGACTCAGTAGATGCAAACAATATGTATATATTCTTTAATACCAATAATTTAACTGAAGAAATGCCACTTATTAGATGGAGTGGTACAGGTGATGCTTGGCTTGCTAATCCATCAATAGAGCATATATATAATGATAATAAAGCACCAGTTATAACAGATGGTCTTCCATTTAGTAAAGATGGAACAACTGAGCATAGAACTATAGAGAATTTAGATAGACCAACAAATGTATCTGGAGATTATTCAGTAGTATATAAAGGTGATGATAAACAACTTTATATAGGTAGCCTTCAAAATTTTGCAAAAGCAATTTATGCAGTTGGAGATTATAAATTACTGACTGGAGAAAAATCTTGGACAGGACCGGAGGGACAAAGAGCTCTTGCACTTTATGGAAAGAGAGGTGCTACAATTACTTTTGACCAATATACAAGTACAGATGTTCCAAATAAAGTATTTAATGGTTTTGAAAAATATATGACTGAGCCAAATGGTAAAGGTTGGGATGCAAGAACAGATGGTAATGATTATGTAGGAAAAACTGCTACAGGTGAATATAGAACTTGGGGATTTATTATAAAATCATCTGGAATAGTTACTACAGGATATGATGAGACAAGTTATAAAGTAGATGTTGATAATACTGAACCAGGACATATAGATTATATATGGTATACCACTCACAATGCTCATGAGGGTTTAGATGTTGTAAGCAGTGATAGATCAGCACACGGCACATTTAATTCAGAATGGGTAGCTGCATATAGTCAGGCATTCCTTAGAACAACTTATGCAGGAAGTAGAACAAGTGGTGATAAATTAAATAATCCAGGCATAACTTCAGTTGATATAGCTCTTATGACAGATATAAGACTTGAAGAAGCTATAACAGATAAAGAAGGTATGAATATCTGTCTTAATGGACATGTATTATTTGCTCCACAAAATGACAATGTAGTTCGTCTCAAATCAACTTCACTTGATCAAGATAGCACTGCAAAGAAAATTGCAATTATGAATTGTCAAACAAATGACCTTACAGGTATACATGGATATCAATCAGCTACATTAGATGATAATAAGAGGAGAACTGGTTCAATTAGGCAACCATTATTTAAGATAGAAGGACTTGATAGTATAGGTGTTGCAAATAATGAAGCAACATTATATATAGAAGGTGTAACAATAGGTTGGTTTGATTATACAGGTTCAGAAGATGGTGCTATAATACAAGCTTCATATTCAAATATATATATAAGAAAACATACTGGAACTACAGAAATAGATACAACTATATTATCAAATAGCAACAATGCATTTACTGGTAATAATGTAAGTTTTAGAGGACATACTCCTATAAGCCTTTTTGATACAAGCCTTGAATTAAAGAATCTCACTGTAAAAGGTTTAGGCACAACTAATGGAACTGATGAACATGCTCCTGCAAATCTTGGTGAAAATGGATTCATACATATGTATGGTTCAGGAACTATGCCAGATACATCAGAGTGGAGAAATAAAATTACAAAATCATTTGCAGGTGACCCAGATTCAATAGCTATTAAAGATATAACACTTGATAGTGTATATTTCTCATCTGATAAGGCATTCTTCAATCTTGAAGATGTAATGTCATCAAACACAAATGAAGGTGATATAATAATTGAGAACATAGAAACTAAAGGTACTGGAGTTCACAATAAGAAAGACAATGCAAAAGGAGGATTATTCTATATTTCAGTGCCATCAGACAATGGTGTAGTAACAAGAAACTTTAATTTAAAAGGTGCAAACTGGAATAATAATACAGGATTTAATAACGAAACTTATGGTTCTGGTGCACTTATATATGTAGAAGACTTTAAAGCAAACTTAAGAGATAATTACTACAATGTAACATTTACAAATCAAGAATTTAAAAATTTCTATGCTGCAAAAGATGGTGGACTTGTTTACTTTAATACAAGTGGTATTTGGGATGCAAGATTAAATGTATTATTTGATTACCCACTAACTGCAAATATGTCTATTCATGACATAAAAGCAGGAAGAAACGGTGGATTAGTATATATGGGACAAACTAATTGGAATTCAGACCACAAAGTTAAGAATAAACTCACATTTGAAAAGACAGCAAACGCAGATAATATAAATATGTATTTATATAATATAGAAGCTGCAGAAAAAGGTGGTGTATTCTACTTAACTGATACTATATTTGATACAAGAAAAACAAAAACTACTGGAGAAACTGGAAAATCTCCAAGAATGATAGTTGGTGTTGATTCTACTGGCACAGCACTCCCTGTAAAAGCAGCAGATGGTGCATACTTATATCAAAAGAGATCTATAACAACACTTAAAGATATAACTATAAGTGCAACTAATGAAGCAAGTGCAGTAGGCGGCTCTATAGTATATGTAGATGGTTCAGAGATTCCACTTACAGGTGAAACAAGAGACTTAACACAAATGCATGATTCTATCACATTTGGTGGATATGAAGCAGGATTAGAAGCTACTTATCAAAACTTATCATTCTATATTGATGATGATAGAAACTACTATAATACTACTAAAGGTGCAGTAATTATAGGCACTTATTCAGATATGTATTTGAATGGAACTGTAATTATGAGCGATAAGAGAATATTTACTAACCACATAGATAAATCAGAAGTATTATATATTCGTGGCGTAGGTCTTAATAATGAAGACTTAACAAATCTTGGAGTTGAGAGAAAGATATTAGCTAACTTCAGAGCAAATGATAGAGCATTAACAAATACAGATGATGCATCTACAGTAAATGGTTCAGTAATATATGGTTCAGTTGAAAGAGCAGATAGAATGCTTCTTAGTGGTTGGGTTGTAAGTGCATTGAACTTTAAAACTTCTATCTTCCCTTCATGGCAATATTACCAAGATGACCACTCAAAGACTATGAATACTTATGAATCAGGTTCAGCTGCTGATGCAAACATACATATAGGTTATACAGATGCAGTTATAAAATTCGTAACAACAAAACTTGACGACCCTAATCATCTTTATGAATTCCGTACTGCGGAAGGTGCTGGTATGGGTTCTGCAAAACTTATAAGTGGTGTAACAGATGCAGAGTTTAGAACACTTGCAGTAGATGCTTCTGGAAGAAGTGCTGATGATTTACTTGGATTTGTAGCATATAGAAGTAACTCAACTGGTTCAAGTAAGTGGATTGGAAAATATATAGTTGATGAAAAAGATCCAGTAGATAATAGAGACCTTGGATATATATATGTAGCAAATCAAGAGAACTATGTAATAGCTGTATGGAAAGAAGAAACAAACATACCAGATGTAACTTTATTTAATGATAAATATGGTGAAACTGGATATAGTTTAGTGCAACCAAATCTGGGAGCAACAACTGGACTTAGAAATTTTGTAAAAACAGAATTTTATGAGCAATTGTATTATACAGATGATACAGTATATGGATACAATGTAATTAATAATTTACAAGATGCTTGGACTGTATTTGGAACTGGTGATAATACATCTGGATATACAGTTATATCATCAGGTTCTATTGCAGAGCCTATAATAAATGATGAAGAAATCATAGTGATGAATGGTAAACAAATTTTCAAAAACTATGATACTCCTATTTATAATAATAACAACGGAACATTTGTTCTTTACAATAATGATACAACTACTGTGACTCTTGATAATGGAAAGATAGGACCAAATAGAACAGCAGAACACATCACACATAATCTAATTTCAGCTAAAAATGTACAAATAGTTGGTAAAGTAAGATTTGATGGTCTACATTTTGAAGATGGCTCTGATGTAAGCCTTGTAGATATGCTTCAAGATGATTTAGGAAGTTATGGAACACTCCATATACTTGGAACAAATTTTGAAAACATAACAAATCTTAAATTAAATCTTGCAAATGAACAACCAACATATATTTATGATACTGAATTTGATAATATGACAGGTCCTACTACACCAATATATTATAAAGATTTTGATACTACAAGTAGAACAACAAGCACTATAAATATTGGAACTATGTCATTTGTAAATTCAAAAGTTCATAGTGTAATAAGTGTTCCTGGATATGCAACAAGTGAAGCTGATGAGACAAGATTTGGTGATGAGTTACTTATGATTGATAATTCAATATTCACAAATATTGAAGGTGCATACAATCATACTATGAGTAGCGATGTTCGTTCAACAGATAGCTCTATATTAAGAGTTCGTAATGGCTTAAGTACTTATCAACAAGAAGTCTATTTGAGAAATACAAAACTTTCTTCAAATAAGAATTTAAATAGCATAATAGGTGTATATGGACATACACTTATGCTTGATACTTGTGAAGTAAAAGACAACACTGTAGAAATAGGTGAATATATTATAGCTCAATATAAGGCTGATAACATTGTAGGACTTAATTATAGAATTAAAAATTCAACTATAACTAATAATATACTTACTGAATTATCAAGTGCAAATGCTGGATACATAATTTATCAAGATTATGTAGATAGAAGAGTAAGTGACAATAGTTCAACAATTGCTATTTCTATGAACTTGATTGCTTCTACATCAATCACAAATAATAGAGCAAATGCCGCTATATATAATAGTGATATAAGAGGTGGTGGCAGTGCTTCTATGAACTATTCATTTGGAGGTTATGTAGATATCACTAAAAATGTAAGACCAATAACTGGAAATCCAGAGTATAACTTACTTGTAAAAGATTCAGCTGCCTTTGTAGCACAAACTATAAACTTTGTTGGCAATAATACAACACCTGGTCTTCCAGTAGATTTAAATGACCTTATATCATCAAAATCTACTATCGGTGTAAGAATGGAAGGCACATTCAATCCAAATGATGTTAAATTTATAGCAAATGAAACTTGGATAGATGAAATTAAATCATTAGGTGCAACATATCAGATATTCAAATCTGATGATGATACACTTATACCTGTTAAACAAAATAATAGTATTGTTTTGATGAAGAAGACAGAGATTTATAACTTAAATGTTGTACAAACTAATTTTGAGCCAAATGAAGACAATGTATCTGTAGATACACAATATTTAAGACAAGATAGTGACAATGATATTGAAACTATAGCAGATAAACCAATTGACCCAGTAAGCGAAGTTCTTGACCATACATTTGACTCTTGGAGACAAGATAAACACTTAAAACAAGAGTATAGATTTGGTAGTGGTGGAACTCAACTTGAAGGTGAGGGAGTGAACCCAAGAATTGCTACTATCTATGGTTTGTGGAGAAAATATATAAAAGTAACTATAGTAACAAATAATGGTGGTAATGGTCTTGATGGTAATCCATTACCAGATGTAAAATATAATAATAGAGTAGTTGAGATAGGTACTTATTCTGTTCTTCAAGGTAAGGCTTTAAGTAAGAGTGAGAAGTTTACTTATATTGATAAGACTTCAGGAACTGAGTATGAGATAACTGACCAAGTAATTCTTGCTACAAGAGCTGGACTTGAGAGATCAGGTATGTCTATGGCAGAAAATTGGTATACTGAAAACCATTTTAATGGTGGTCAAGGTGGTAGTGAATGGAAAGAAGAGTGGATATATGAAGATGATGTAGAGCATACTGTGATAAAAGATATGACACTCTATGTAAGATGGCTTGGTGATAAGAAGAAGATGAGATTTGAGTATTATGATTCAGGTTCTACTTTATATGCTACTGGTTCAACTGCAGTGGACAATGTAAAAGGTGGTGACTATGACGACAGATATAATGCAGCAGTTGATGAATATTATAATGATGTAGTTGATGGCTTATTCACACCAGTTCGTTTTGGTTATAGATTTATTAATTGGCACAGTAGTCCATCAGAACTCTTTAGTGATGATAATGTTATCTACAATGGTAAACCATTTGTATGGACAGAAGATATAGTTGCTTATGCAGAGTGGAAACCAGCTACTTATAGCATAATCTTTGCTGTATCAGAAGAGAATAAAGAAATACAACACGAATCTGATGGTACACCAGATCTTGCTACAAGAGTTGAAGCTATACTTACATTTGATGAAGGACTCCGCAATTCTAAGTATAAATTAAATAATCCATTCTTTAAGAATGGTTATAAACCAACTGGTTATACATACGAGATGGATAAGAGACCAGATGATAGTGGAGAGATAGAAGGAGTAGATACTCCACTTGGTAATATCAATCTTTATAATGCAGTTACAGTTCAAGAAGGTGATGAGTGGAAATTAGATAAAGGTGATCCAACAGTTGTATATGTAGAATACGAAGCAAATACATATAAGTTAATATTTGATACAAATGATGGAGCACTTGGAAATGGTGATACATATAAAGGTTCTAATCTAGTATCGACTGCTTCAGAAATATTTGGCTCTGATTTCACTTATGATGCAGATACAAATAAATTTAGTGCAAACTTAGTATATGACACAGTAGTATCTGATAATATTGAATTACCTGAAGCTATAAGAAAAGGATATACATTTGAAGGTTGGTACACAAACAAAGATAGAACTGCAGACCACAAGATAAATAATTCAGATACATTTAACTGGAAAGAAATTTCTACTAAAGCTCCAGAGTATACTGAATTTATAAAAGCTACTGATTCAACATTATATGCTAAGTGGACTAATAATATGTACAATATAGAATTTGTAGCAGCTGAAGATGAAGATTTAAGAAATAGTATAACAGTAGATACAACAAAAATAAAAACAATTAATGGTGTTTACTTTGATGCCACAGAGTCTATAACTATTCCAAATATATCTGGAACTGATGGAAATTACTTATATAAAGTTGATGGTTATGTATTTGAAGGTTCAACTGTAGATTATGAGGACCCAGATGACAATACTTATGAAGATGTACTTATACCTCATGCTACACAAAATATAGTATTTGATGTAAATAAAGAATTTAATAACTTGAAGATAGAAAACATAGGAGAAGGAACTCCAACAGTTAGAGTTGTAGGTAAGTGGAGAGAAAGACAATACGAAGTTCATTATAATGCAAATCCACCAGCAGGAAAAACTCTTGATGCAGGAGAGATAAATTATGCTACAGATTCTCTCACATATACAGAGAACTATGCTATAAGAATGCCATCAAATGAAAACCCACTTAAGATTACTGGATATAGATTTGTAGGTTGGGCTACATTTAGCGAAGCATCAGCAAGTATAGCAGATGAGATTAAGTATAAGAGTGGAACAGACTACAATGAAGAAAGTAGACTTGCTGCTAAAGAACAATCTATAGTAGGCGATGAAAACGACAAAGTTGATGTATATAATCTCTATGCAATTTGGCAAAAGAGTCCATATAAAGTAAACTTTGTAGTGGCTGATGAAGGTGATGTAGATAATGAAGGTGTAGAAGATTATATCTTAGAAGATAAAGACTTTGAGCAATACTTCTCAGCAGACTTTGATTCTGTACAAAAATTCAATGCACTTGGATTTAAAGTACCTGGATATACATTTAAATATTGGAATGATACAGCGCCACTTGCTGGCAATAGATCAACATATAGTGATGCGTATGAGATACCAGCTCATTATAGTATAAGAAATGGTAGTGAAGATGAGACTATAGAAGAAGTAACACTCTATGGTAAGTGGTCTCAAAATAAATATACAATCTACTTTGATGTAGAAGTACCAAAGTCACCACTTGCAGGAGTAACAAATGTATATAAAGGTTCTCAATCAGAAATAGTTGCAAAATATTATGATGAGATAGATATAGCAGCAAGATATGCAGCTGAACCTGTAACTATAGATGGATATGTACTTGATTACTGGGAAGATGAGTATGGCAATAGATATGTATATGATGAAGAAAGCATTGATGGAAATATAGTTACTCAAATGGCTTCAACTGTATCAGATGCAGAAAGATATAAATTAACTGCTCACTTCAAGAAAGCAGAAGTACATATAGAATTAAATCAAAACTGGGAAGATGCAGTAGAACTTCCAATATTCAATACTGTATTTGATGCAAGCTATAGTGAATTGCAAGAACTTCCAAAACCTGTAAGACCTGGATACAAGTTTATGGGTTGGACAAGAAAATTAGCAACTCCTTATGAGATAGTAGCAAGTGACAAATATGTATTAGGTAGTGATATAGTAAGAGCTACTCCAACTAATGCTGATAGTGATGAAGTTCTCTATGCACACTGGAACCACATACCTTATAAACTTACATTAGATTCAGGAAAAGAGACAGGCTTATCTGGTTTAGTTCAAACTGGTACATACTCAACAACCAATAAAGCAACTATGTCAAGAACAGTAAGATATGAGAGAGTTATCGGTGAAAGAGGCGAAAGAGATGAATATGTAGAAGAATTAGCTGTACCAGAACTTGCAGGATATAGATTTAATGGATATCAATATATATTAAATGGTCTTGAAGAAGAAGCTGATAAGAATACAGAATATTGGCAAACAAGTGATGGAACTATTACTGCATTATGGGAGCCAATAGAATATAAAGTAGAATTTGTAAAAGGTGCAGATGATGCTGAAGGACAGATGGCTACTATAAGTGTAGTATATAATGAACTTACATCACTTACACCAATAGATGAGACAGGACCACTTGATCAGACATTTAAGAGAAAAGGATACTCATTTGATTATTGGGAGAATACTAACTTTAATGCTGAGAATCTTAAGAATATAAATGCATATAATGGTTCGTTAAAAGTTCTTGCTTCATATTCAGATGCTGCTGATATTGGACACTTAACTGAAGTACACAATAAAGTAGTTACATTCAAAGCTAATTGGAAAGAGCACGAGTATGAGATAGAATTTAATAAGAATGTTCCAACAGTTACTGGACACCCTGAGATAGTTAATGATGTAAAGGGTGATATGGAAAATCAAGTTCTCAAATATACAAATAGTGAAAATAAGAAACTTACAAAGAATGTATATAAACTTGATGGATATGAGTTTATGGGTTGGGCAAGTAGATCAGATGCTACTATAGCAGACTTTAGTGATGAAGAAGTAGTTCATAAACTTGCAGGTGAAGGATACGGTCCAGATGGTGATAGAGATAATATTGATCCATTTGTATTATATGCTGTATGGAAAGCTAAAAAGTATAAAGTAAACTTTAACTTAAATGATAAAGATGAAAATGCATGGGGTTCTACAACAGCAAGTGAAGTTTATAAGAATGATGGAACTCCTGTAGATTTCAATAGAAAGAATTATGAATTAGAATTTACTTATGATGAGCCAATTGGTACACTTGTGGGTAGAGAAAATGCAAATCTACCAAACTTAAGAGCAGGTGAAAGAACTGGTTATGAATTTGTAGGTTGGGCATCAACTATAAGTAATATAGTACCAAAAGATGTAGCAAGATCTGCAAGAGCTGCAGCATCTTTAACAAAAGATACTATATTTAGAGCTACTTCAAATGTGACATTCTATGCAATGTGGAGTAATAAAGAATATAATGTAAATTACAATATTTATACAAGAAATTATACTTCACCTGGTGATGTACCTAACTTAGTAATACCGGAAGGTAGAGATAAGGTTTACTTTGACTGTGTATTTGGAAGTGATGGAGAACGTAATGGCATAATATCAAACCCAGGTGTGCTTCCAACTTCAGATGGTGGACAGTTTGCATTTAAGGGTTGGTATTATGATCAAAAATTCTATTTAAATGATGATTTAGTTACTATCAGAGATATAGCATCACCAGCAGAGAGTACAAGAGTATTTAATAATGATCCAGTATTTAACTATGATTTATATAAGGCAATTATAGCAACTTGGTCATGGGCAGATATACCTGCATCAGGATTTAATATCAATGCTTGGTATGCAGGAAAGAGTAGATCACTCTATATCAACCCTAATGGTGGTGAAATCTGGTTTGGTGGAAAGAGCAATACAAGAACAGTTGGACATAGATATAAAGCTACTGATTCATTTGTTGCAAGTATAGATGTATCTATGAATATTAAGATAAATGAAGCAGGCTTAGATGCACTTCCAGAAAATAATAATACTTGGTTCCAAGATGCTGCTTTAGACACATTCTTAAGTGATAATAAAGATGCTGTATATAAAGGTGGATATACATTTAAAGGCTGGAGAACAGTAAGAAATACTGAAGGTCGTGGTGCTATGGTACCAGGATATATAACAAATGACATACCACCAGCAGGATATACAGGATATTGGTCAGATGCAGAAGATTCATACATTAAAGCAGAATGGGAAGCAAGAAGATATCGTATAACTTATGATGTAAATATACCTAAGAAACCAGGCACAAATCAAGATGCTTCAACAAGAGATTTACTTACTTGGAGACATCCAGACCCAACTATGTCAGTTGATTCTGCACCAGATGATAAAGAAGTAACATTTGATACAGTTATACAACCAGCAGCTGGTGAAGTAGCTACATTCTCTATACCAGTTCTTCCTGGATATACATTCAAAGGTTGGTATATATATCAAAAAGATAAGAACAATAAATTAGTAAAGACAAGACTTGATGAAGGTGTACATACTTGGAAATATGTTGACTTTGAAAAATTCTATGACCCACAAGGTCAAAATGAATACTACATAGTTAGTGCAGCATACCCAGCTATATCATACTTCCCATCAGGTGAAGTAAGAGAAGTGAAACCTCTTAAGATATATGCAGAGTGGCAAGCAAATGAATATGTACTTGCATTTGATGGATATAAAGGTAATGCTGAGACAGATTACTCATTTAGATTAAATGGAAAGACATATACAAGCACAAGTCAACTTGCAACTGTATCAATTACATTTGATACAAAGATACCAAATACAAAATGGCCAACAAATATAACTAGAGAAGGCTATGATGCTATGGGCTGGTTCGCAATAAGTGGTGACTGGCCACAAGCAGATACTTGGAATATGACTAATACTCACTGGTTTAGACCTGTTAAAAATTCAGAAGATTCATCAGTAGTAGTCGGACGTGATATCACAGAGTATGGACTTGAATTAGTAAGAGATTATAATGCTACTACTAACCCAACTGATAATTTATATACTATGAATAACTTTACAGGAACAGTGACATTAAGACCAGTATGGTACCCAAAACAAATAGCTATAGAGTGGGATGCTACTTATTCTACGGCATCAACTTTGCCATTTGTAAGAGGTGCTCAAAATAAATATACAAGTTACATATTGTATAATGATGCCTTTGGCTTAGATAGAAATACTCGTCCTATAGGACCAAATGAAGAGTTAGGAATAACTAAGACTTGGCCAGATCCAAATAGAACTCATGATGGTACAATTATTGGTCAAACTATCGCAGCAGGAAATGTAATAAGATATCAAGAAGACCCAACAGAAATTTATTTACCAGGTTATAGATTTGTAGGATGGAATGATAAATCTACAAGACTTGGAAATGACATAACTTATACAACTATAGCAACTGCACCAAATTCAGCTGCTAAAAAGACTGTATATGCTAAGTGGGAACCAGTAGCTCATAAGATAACATTTGTAGCTAATACAGGCGGAGATTATGGTTCATCACCAATAACTGGTATACCAGCAGATGTAAATGTTGTATTTGATGGAAAGGTACCTACACTTCCATCTCCAACAAGGGTTGGCTATAACTTCAAAGGTTGGTATACAAAAGATGGTGTAGATGGTGGAACTTGGAGTGGAGACTGGGGAATAGAAATAAAGAAAGATGTAATTTATAACTGGAAGGATAATAAATCTGCACTTTACGGACTCACAACAGCTGAAAAGGCAGAGTTCAATGACCCTAATAATCAATTTACTCTTACTGTATATGCAAAGTGGGAGCCAAAGAAATATAATGTAAACTTCTACTTAAATGATAGCCGTCAAGGAAGAGGTTCTACACAAGCGAAGTTTAATGGCATAACAGGTATAGCAGAAAATGCAAACCCAGGTACTCTTTATGTATATTATGACCATTCATTATATGTAAAAGATTACACTAAGAAAGAAGGTGTAAGCGGTAGAAATAGAACTAATAAAGAATTACCACTTGCAGCAAATCTTGTAAGAACTGGTTATACACCAAATTCAAATACTTGGAACACTAACCAAGATGGTGTGTCAGGAAGCATACTTGATTTTAATGAAGCATATACTACAAATGGAAATACAAACTATTATGCAAATTGGGATGCAGAAACTTGGAAGATAACATTTGATAGAACTGTTCAATCATCACTTAAACCAAAATCAGCAAAAGAAGCTCAAGTAGCTATAAGACCAATGGTACATACAAGTGATGAAGATGCTATAACAAATATTAATCCAAAAGAAGTATTGTTTGATACACCAATAGTAATAGATGAAGCAGCAGAACTTATAAGTACAAATGCAGGGGAAGAAGTTGTAGGTTATACATTCAATAAGTGGTGTATAGATAAATCATACAACTTAAACAGAAGAACTTATAGATCAAATGATTCAATAACTATCAATAAATCATTGTTAGATCTTAACTACATAGTAAAGGATGAACAAAATAAGACTATAACTCTTTATCCAACATTTGTAGAAAATGATATCATTATAAGATTTAACGATAACTATGATACTTACGAGGTAGAAGCATCACCAAGTCAGACATTAGACTTTGATCCTATAAGAGCATCATACAATGAGTTAGTTAATATATTAGACCCTATGGCTCATGGATTTGATGGAGCAAATAGAACACTTGAGTTTACAGGTTGGAGCACACATAAAACACCAAGACTTGCAAATACAGAACTTCCAGAGTATCCAATTTCAAATAATAATGAAATTAATGTAACAAGACTTGCAGGTAGTGGAGAAGTAACTCTTTATGCACACTGGAGACCAAAGAGATATAAGATTGATTATGAGAATGACAATAAGAATATTTCTTGGAATAGTATAACTGCAGATGTTCCTACTTGGTATGATGCTACACCTATGATAGAAAAAGTTGTACCAGGTGTAGGAGATGAAGGAGCACCAAAACGTGCAGGAGCAGAGTTCTTATACTGGTCATATCAATTCTATGATGATGAAGAGGGACTTATACCAAATGAAAATGTAGGTACAAGCTCAGAAACAATGGATGAGACTGTGATTTATCCAGCAAAAGGTAAGAGATTAAAACTTACTGCAAACTGGAAAGTTCTTACAGGTGTACTCATCCTTGATCCAAATGGTGGTGAAGGAAATAGAGTAATACTTGATATGGGAGATTCAAATGGACCATTTGCTATACCTGCAACTGGATTCACATTTGGAGATAAGGTACTTGACCACTGGTCAACTGATCCAAATGATGCAAATGGTGTAATATACTATGGAGAAGTAACAAGTGTATATAGAGAAAGCAAGTATGATGATGTAATTATATATGCTATATGGAAATCAGTGAGAAATACTGAGAAGAAAGATAGTTCATTCATAAATGGTGGTAAGATAAGCCTTGGCGGTGGTGGTTCTGGTGGCGGCGGAGGTGGCGGCGGTGGCGGCGGAGGTGGCGGTGGTTCGCTCACCAACTTGAACCAAACTAATTTTCAAAACGCTGTTGCAAATAACACTCCACTTAATTTAAATCTTGCTATAACAAATACTTCACTCTTAAATAACAATGGTAATTGGAGATATGATCCTACTTTGAATAAGTGGCAATATGTTGCAGATGTAGCAAATGCAAATGTAACAGTTGGAAATACAACCGCAGGTCTATCACTTCTCGCTATGGGCGGAATTTATCAATTACCAGATGGAGTAGGAGGCACAGGACTTTACTATTTTGATAACATAGGCTGCATGCAGACTGGACTTCAAGAATATGCTGGAGCATACTACTACTTTGACATAACGAGCGGAAAGATGGTTACAGGATGGCAATTAGTAGGTGGACAATCAGTTTACTTCGGAAGTGATGGAAAGATGTTATTTAATATAGGAAATGTACTTAACGATGCTTCACAACTTAAAGCACTTCAAGCTCAAGCACTTGCTGCACAAGCTTTACAAGGACAACAAACAGGACTTGGAGGAACTACATCTGCTGCTATAGAGCTTCAAAATAAGGCACTTATAACTGCAGTTAATGAATATAATGCTATGCTTGAAGCACAAATGATGTTAGCAGGACTTACTGCAACTTCAGGAACAAGATAAATAGTAAAAGTAGGCTTATAGCCTATATGAGGGGCGGACAAACCGCCCCTTTTTAATTGTCTGTAGTGGCGGATATCATCCGACCATTTGATGCTAACACTGTAGTGGCGGATATCATCCGCCCACAAATAATAAAAAATTGGAAGATAATATCTTCCCCTACAAAAGTCCGTAGGGGCGGATATCATCCGCCCACACCCGTATGGGCGAACTATGTGAACCCAATGTTATGTGGATTTCAATAGCCCAAAATAGCCATTTTTTAGCATTAAAAAGTATTAAAATAGTATTAAGATTTTTAAAAAAACTTAAAAAAGGTTGAAATTATAAGGCTTTTTATGTATAATATTAAAAATGGGTCTCTTAGCTCATTTGTATATTTTTGCGTGAATACGCAATGTGTTTTAATTGCAAGAATAAAATTTTTGTGATTAAAAAAATAAAAATTTTTAAGAGGTTTGGTTATGTTTGGTGAAAAAATGAAAAAAGCAATTTCAATAGCACTCATTTTTGGTATGGTGTTATCGGGAAATGGATTCACTATACTTGCTTCGAGTGTAGATGATGCCGTATTGAAATCGGAACAAGAGTCTGAAAATAAAGGACAAAAGAATTATTATCAGATGATGTATCAAGAACAATATTACGAGCAGACAACAGTCGTTAGTAATAATCTTTTTGGTACAGAAAATACAGAAGCTGAGAATAAAGAAAATAATATAGACTCAACTACTGCATTTGAAAATGATGGAAGTGAAAGTGGGGATGAAAATAAACCTACTTTACAAGGTTCAAATCAAAATCAAATAACTGATGGAGAAAATTATGGAATTGAAAAACCAGAAGATGCTTTTAATTCTGAAGAAGAAAATGAAGAAAATAAAGCAAACGAAGAAGAACCAGAAGTTGATGAAACTACAACCACAGTAAAAGAAAAAGAGGAAGAAACTACTGTTGATGAAACTTTAGTTATTTCTTCAAATGAAAATGAAAACCAAACAACAACCAATAATAATATAGATGAAACAACTATAGTTTCTGAAGAAACTACAAAAAATGAAAATGAAGAATCAACAACAGCGCCAGTTGAGACAACAAAAGAAGGTGAAGGCGAAAAAGAAACTAAGTCAGAAGAAGAGAGTACTACAGTAGAAGAAAGTACAACTGAAACAAGTAAAATAGATGAAAGCACTACTGAGACAAGTAAAGTTGAAGAAATCACTACTGAAACAAGTAAAGTAGAAGAAAGTGCAACTGAGACAAGTAAAGTAGAAGAGAGCACAACAGAAACAAGTAAAGAAGAAACAAGTGCAACAAATGAAAGCAGCGTAGAATCAAGCGAGACAACACAAGAAACAACTACAGAAGAAGTTACTACTACTGAAGAAACTACTACAAAAGTGAAAGATACTGAAGATGAAGAAGCAACAAATAGTGAGACTAAAAAAAATATAACTGAAAGTGAAAATGCTACTAAGTCAGACGCAGATGAAACTGAAAATAATAATGTAGATGAAGCAACAGCTTCTAATGTAAGTGAGAAAAAAGAAGCAACTTTGTCAGAAATAGATTTAATCACTGATTTAAAATCTACAGAGAGCGAAATAAAATTTGAGAAAGTAGAAAAAGCGACTGTATCTATCGCAACTGTAAGTGTGGCAAGTGAATCAGAGACTACTGCTACTGAAAGTGTTATAAGAGTAGTAAAATATATAGTAGCTACAAGAGCACAAATCGCTACTACAAGTATTTGGAAAGTTAAAAAGTTCCTTATAAATGATGACCTTACAGGTTCATTTATGGGTTCAGACCCAACTGAAGAAGAAATGAATGAAAAATATCTTCCAAAGAAAGTTAGAGTACTTATAGCAGACCAACTTGGCAATGAGAGAGTAGTTACTATTGATGCTAAGTGGGATAGAATAAGAGTTAATCTTCAATCAGGAGCAAAAGTAGAAAGTGTACCTACAGCTACTAAAGCATTTATACCAGTTAATCTTTCAAATAGAGGACTTAAGGTTGATGTCAATAAAGGAACATTTGCTGCTGATACTATAGATGTAGCAAAAGAAGATGCAGATAGAAAGTTTAATGAGCAAGTTCAAAAAGGTATCAATGAGTTTTATGCTGAATCAATGTCAGAAGAATTGGAAAAAAGTGGAGAGACTATTGATGAAACAATTGAGACTGATGAAGATGGCAACATTATAAATACTACTATAGATGATGAAAATAATAATCAAAATGAAGAAAATAATGAGCAAACTTCTACTACAGAAAAAGTAGAAAACGGTGATGAGACAACTATAAAAGAGACAACAAAAGAAGAAACAACTACAGAAGAAACAACTACAGAAGAAACTACAAAAGAAGAAACTACTACAAATATAGCACCTACTGAAGCAACAACTGAAAAAGGTAATACAGAAGAACCTACAGTTGCTGGATTTAATTTGTCTGAAAATGATGCAGAACCAGAAGCAGATAGTGGTGAAGTAGATGATGATGGCAATAAGATAGTAGGTAGTCAAGCATCAAATAATGTAGCAAACACATCTGAAGCTACAAATGATGAAACAACAGTTTCAAATAATGAAACCACAATAAGTGTATCAACAAGCAGCGTAATAGAATCAGGTAATGATTCTGCTGTAGTTGAACCTTATAAAATTGAGACAGTTTATGAAAAAACAACTATAGAAAAAGTAGCTGAGTCAGATTTAGTTGAAGATCCAGGTTTACTTGGTAATGTGGCAACTCAAATAGTTAATCCAAATACTGCAAATTTCGCAGTAGGTGGTGAACTTAATATGGATTCTGCTTTATCAGATCTTGCTAATATTCTTGGGAATGATTCAGTAGTTATCATCCCACAATTAGAACCTATTCAACTTAAAACTTTTGGAAGTGGTAATAATAAATTAGGCCTTACTCCAAATGGTGGTGGTGGAGGTGGAGGACTTTTTGGTACTCCAGGACCAGGCTCACATGAAGGGCATGGAAGTAATATTAACTATCATGCAGCTGGTCAACAATATGTAACTGATTTATCACACTATACAGTAGTTGATAAAACTTGGACAAATGCATATGTTGTTGAGAAAGAAAGTGATATAAGAGATTATGCAAATGATAGTTCAAGAAATAATTGTTTATTAATTCTTGGTGCATCATTTACTATAAATGATGATGTAGATTTTAAGAAAAAGAATTTCTATCTTTGTGCAAATGGTAATACACTTACTTTTGGATTTGAGGAAGATACAAAAAATAACACTGTAAAAGTGGGTAGAATATTACATTGTAGAGATATCATAGTAACTAACTGTAAAACAACTGGTGGTATGTCTGGTCTTAATACTACAAGTACAGATGTTTCAACTCACGTTCCTTATGATAGAAAAGCATCTGTATCTTATGTCAATGAATCAGGAACAGTAGCATATAAAAAAGTTTCTGCTACAGCTATACAAGGTGGAGAAAATAATGCAGATGTTGTATCAGTTACAAATGTAAAAGTAGAAGATATATTCTCAAATGTTCACGACAAGATACAATTTACAGGATATAATGATGATGCAGCAGCATTTATAAGATCAACAGCATCTTATGTATTTATGGGTAATGTAAAAGCTACAGGACTTGTAGGTGCACAAGGTGGACTTATGAAAGTAGGAGATGCAGAACTCTTACATGTAAGAGGCTGCGAATTTAAAGATAATAAAGCATTTAAAGGTGCTTGCTTCAATGTTCGCTTTAAGAAAGATACAGATGCCATAGTAAATGGTTCAGCAAATGGAACTAATAGAGGTGTATTTATCTATGACAATACTTTTGAGAACAATGCCTATGCATTCTTTGATAGAGATGATGAAAACCCATATACTTTTGGTAGATATACATTTGCAAAAACTCACTATTATAAAGTTGATGGTACAGGATTATTAAAAGAGAGAATAACAACTGGATTTAATAATACTGATGATGGAACAGGTGCTGGTTATACAAGAGCAAATGATTCTAAACCAAAGACAAGTGGAACTTATGAAACTTATCAATATCAAAATCTTGGATATGAAAAGACTACATATAATTATGACAAGACTGAAGCAAATGGACTTGTACTTGTCGATAATGTGGGTATTGGATATTATAATGATACTGCTATAAGCATAGAAGGTAATAGCATAAAGAATAATATGCCATATGATTTATGTGGTGCTTTCCATGTATCTTTAAGCAATTCACTTTCAAGCAGTGTACCTGGAAGAGCTGGTAAGGATGCGATAAATATAGATGTATTTAGAAATACTATAGAGAATAACTGTCAATATAAATCATCAAAGAATGATGGTGATGTAGCAGCAGGGCTCACTATATCTATGAACCCAGATGGATATGCTGACCATAGAACAGTAAGATATGAAGAAGCATATAAGATGAGTTCAAATTCAGAAGCTGAATCTTATCAAAAAGCAATATATGAAAATGGTGAATATGGTGTAGCTGGCAGACTTGATTTCTATAGCAACTTAGTTTATGACAATTACAATATGTCACCAAACCCAGCAGGTATATCTATAAGAAATATAAAAGAAGTACATATTAATAATAAAAAAGACCCTGGAATAATATCAGGACATACAGAAGGAGCTACAAGAACTTTAGATGCTCGTACAAATGCAGCAAAGCATAATTATACTTCTGGTGGTGGTGCAGCATTTGAGTTTATGAGAAATGGAAAAACAAGAGTTTATAATATGCTCTTTGAAGAAAATGAAGCTGTTACTAAAGGTGGAGCAGTATATATAAATGGTGAACAAGATATAGAATTTGTAAATGAAGGAACAAAAGAAAATCCTACAGTTACATTTAAGAATAATATAGCAAGAACTTTCGGTGGAGCAGTATATGCTTCAGATTCAAATATGATAAAATTCACAAAAGTAGATTTTACAAACAACTATCTCTTATCAGGTAGTCGTTGGGTAACTACTATGGGTCTTGCTGACTACTATACAAACTGGTTCTACGGATATCAACAAGGTTCTATAAGAAAGACATTACCAAAAGAAATGGTAGATAAATCAAAAACTTTATTTGATAAGATAGTTGAATCAAGTGTTGATATGCCATTTGCAAGTAGCACATATCTTGGACAATACTATTATGTAAAAGATGAAGATGCTACATATATATGCACACAATCTGATGCAACTTATAAATGGAGTCAGCTTGATGATGCTTGGACATACTATGAAGAGACAAGAAAATCAGCAGCTCGTGGTTTTGTTGAGCCATATCTTTTCGCAGATACAGGTAAGGGTGTATATGTAAAGAGAGGATCTACAGAGACTATTGATGATATGTTTGCAGGAAGTGCTGCGCTTGATGGAACTAATGTAATAGATAAACAAAAAATAGGAACTTATGATTTGACTACAGGTGCAATTGGTGGAAAAGTAGTTAATATGGGTAAAGGTGGTGCTATAGCACTTGTAAGTAGTTTAGATACAAAACTCATATTTGATAATTGTGATATAAAAGATAATATATCTTCATTTACTGGTGGTGCAATTTATGCAAATACTGAAAAAGGACTTATAAGTATATCAGGAAATGAAGCATCAAGATCTGAAGTATCTGGCAACCTTGCTGGACGTTCAGGTGGATTTATGATGATTGAAAATACAAGAGCTTCATTTTCATATGTAAATGTTGAGAGAAACCATGCAGAACAAGGTGGTGCTATATTTACATTCACAGACCCTGATAAGCATTATAGAGAAGAAGATTCGGAACTTTATATCTATAAGACAGATATAGTTGAAAATGGATTCTTGACTGATGCTGATAAGACTCCACATGAAGATTATGTAGAACCAAAAGAGAATTATAATTTCTCATATTTTGGAGATACATCTACAGGAAGAGAAGCAGTAGCTGATAAAGGTGAAATTAAAACTGATGGTCATAACTACACAGATATCAATAATGAAGCAAAACATACTATACATAATGCAACCGATAAGTCTGACTGGGTAAAGATTATGAAGACTGGAAATGCTGATGCAGGTGATAGTGGTACAGCATTTAATTCAGGTGGTGCAATTTATACTTATGCTTCACAAGTTAAATTTGATACAGGTGCTTATGTAGCAAAAAATGAAAATACTTTATATAGTATAGCTGGTTCAACTATACTTACAAGACAGACAACTAACCATGACTTAAATACAAAAGAAGAAGAAATAACATTTGAACAAAATAGAGGACAATATGTATTTGGACACTTCTCTACATTTAAGGCTCGTTTCCAATTCTACGGTGGTAAGATTGTAAATAACGAACTTGATGAGAAGGCTGTTTCAGATGCAAAATATGATTATATAGATTCAGTAGAAAGAAAGATGGGTGGAAAGACTGTAAAGATTTATACAGCCTATGCCCTTTCAGACTTCAAGAAAGCAGAGGAAAGATCTATAGTTCTTGGTGGTAACATCATGATTAAAGACAACAAAGAAGGAACCAAGGTTAAGAACTTAGCACTTGAAGAAGGTGAACAAGATAGAAATTATAAATTTGAATTGTCAAAAGATCAGACACTTCATAAAAATGCAGAGATTTATTTAACTCCACAAAGTCCAAATGGTATGAGATATCAATTATTCGGTAACTCAAAAGACACTTGGGAAGAGGAGTTAGTAGATAGAGCAGATAGAACAGCAAGAGGAGAAGCATGGTCAAACAATGGTTTATGGACTGATGAATGGGTAGCAAGTAGATCTGAAGGTGCTGTTGTACAAAATATATTCAAAAATGACTTTGCAGATGACCCAATGGATGGCCGTGTAATTTATACTGCAAGAAATGTGGCTAATAACTCATCAGGTAAAGCACCAGATGAAGCTGGTTATGTTCAAGGTGATACTCCAGACTTTGGACAGATTTATCTTGAAGACCCAAATAACTTAATATCAATGAAATTTGAACTTTATGATTTAGATGAAAATGGAAATCATAGATATTCATCACAACTTGAGACACAGTACTTCTCTCGTGGTTCAAGAGTGCAATCACCACTTTCTGATAGCCGTGAGACTATGAAGTTCAGTACTGATTCATCTATAAGACTTATCGACTTGGTAGGATACTTAGGTTCAGAAAATTCAAAGAGATTTGCAGTATGGGATTATTCTTATCAGATTACTAAAGGTGATACTCCTATAAGAGTAGTAGATGAAAATAAATTAGTTCGTATCGCTGGAGAAGATGATACTTATAATGTTCAGACATTATATGCTATAAATGCTATGACTAACCATAGACATAAGATTTGTGGTACTCCTATAGGTGTCCCATGTAATCACCCAGATGGTTCAACTCACGATAGCGAACAATATTATTATGGTGATGATGGAATAGATAATTTACAAGAAGTAAGTAGAAAAGATTATGATGAGCCTGATTATGTAGAAGGTGGACATTTATCTATCGAAGTTTCTACACTTTCACAACTCATGTATGCAAGAAAGCATCCAGAGTATATGTATGTACTTACAAATGATTTGATTATAGAAAAATCTTGGTGGAATAGAGAGATAAATGGAATAATAAATGATACTTCTAAACCATTAAAGAACTTAAAACTTTGCTTAAATGGTCATAATATATTTATAAATGACAATAGACAACTTGCCACATTCTTTGGCGATAATTGTTATATATGTAACTGCCAAGAGAAGGAAGTTAATATACATTATAATTATGATACAAGCACCAGCCACAACTATTATCCAAATACAACTGGTGCAGGATATGTATTTAATATAGTAAATAGTGGAACTAATAATACTAACTTAAATATCTATGGTAATGATAATGGTCATATAGTTATAGATGGATTATATATGTATAATACTAATAATTCACTTATGAACTTATCAAATAATGATAAACTCAGTATGGCAAATGTTGACTTTAAGAATATTGGAAGAAATGGAACATTCGGTAATCCATCACTTCTTTCAACTACACTCTTAGATTTGCCTGGTGATGCTTATATATCTACAGTATCATTTACAAATGTTCACCAGACATTACTTTCAACTAACCCAGGTTCAACAGACCATAAGATGGGTCAAGGTATCATAAGATTATATGATTACAATGAAGAAAATAAGAATTTAACTTATGCAAAGACTCAAATACTTAAGAATGTAACATTTGAAAATGTATCAGTAGATAAACAATATAGTGCAATAATAGTATCTAACCTTAAGAATGATGGCTCACAATTTGATGTAGAAAATGTATCTATAGCAACAGCTTCAATAAAAGGTAGAGCAGCAATAGCACTTTCACAAGCAGATGGTTATTATAAAGGTAATGTAACTATAAAGAATAGCACATTCTCTAATGTAAATGCACCTGTAGATAAAGTAACTACTGGTTATACTGGTGGTGCTATATATGTAGGAGGTTTACTTGGAAAACTTACTATAGAAAATAACTACTTCTATTCTTGTGGTGTTAAAGATGATAGCATTTCTTATGTAAAAGCACTTAATGGTGGTGCTATCTACATAGGTGATACTGATATATTAAGCTCAGCTCCAGGTTATAAGGGACAATCTGTTGACCCAATAGATATAATAAACAATACATTTATTAATAATAATGGTGGAAATGGTGGAGCACTCTATATGAAGAATGTTCCAGATACAAACTTACTTAACAATATATTTGAAGAGAATATTGCTAATATGGGTTCTGCTGTTTACCATGAAAATACTAATAAGGCTTGTAGGCAAGGTTCTGTTGATGCATCAAATAATACATTTACAAACAATGGTACTATAGATACAGCCAATAAAGTAACTACAAAAGGAACTTACTATATAAGACTTCCAAAACAAGAAGGAAAACCAGCAACAACATATACATTTACTAACTTTAAAGCAGTAGGAAATGAGGGTGCTACATCAGTATTATATGCTGACTATCTTGATAAAGATAATGTAGTTCTCTTTAAAGGTGATACACTTATGACAGATAATATAGGTGGACCAGTTGTATCTATTTATAACTCGCTTGGTGGAACAAATGCAGGTTATATAAGATTTACAGAAAATACAAAGATAGCATCTAACTCAACAGGAACACTCTGGGCTATCTACTCAAATAAAGATTGTGTAATCAATGTTCAATTTGCAGGAGTTGTTACTGTATCTGAAAATAAGACAAATGGAAATACTGAAGCTAATATTTATGCTTCACAGCGTATTAGAACAGGTGTAGTGCCAGGTATGAAACTTGATGGACTTAATTCATTACTTTACTATTCAACTGATACAGACCAAGCTATAATTGAGTGGGCAACTTCATCTATAGCAGGATTTGATACACCAGGACTTTACCTTGAAGATCATATAAAACCAGATAATGAATATCCTACAAGTCAATTCGTAATTTACAAGACAAATGAACCTGGTTCAGAATATACTGTATATATTGGTAAGAGAACTGATGCAGTTGTTATAAGAGGTTATTTGACTTCTACTATATCTACTGCTAAGAAGATGCTTGCAAAACGAAATGCAAGAGATGTATATATGGATAACTTTGCAACACCTACAGAAGCTCTTGCAGAATTAAGACTTACTCAGCCTCAATATAATAATTATGAATTTGGTGGTTGGATAATCAAAAATTCAGTAGGCGAATTTGAGACACTTAATTATGGTAAGACAAAAATCAATGTAGATGATGAGATTACTCTTGATGCATACTGGATAACTAAAACTCATGACCATAAGTCATGTGGTTGTGATAAAGGAACTCCTTGTGTACACGGAACTCCTGATGATGAGACTTGGATAGGTGCATTTAGAGAATCAGTTCTTGGTATAAATAATAGTGCAAACTACTTGATACTTGAAGATATGGAATTAACAAAGACTATTACTGACCCTAAGAAGGGATATACTATTTGCTTAAATGGACATACTATAACAAGAAATATAAATAGTACAGCTATGACAAGCCTTGTAAATATTACAGGCACAGCACCTTATGAAACTGGATTTAACTTAATTAACTGTAAGAATAAGACAGCTACTGTAAGATTTACAGGTAGTGGTAAGTCAAGTTATCCACTTATAAAAGTAGTTAATAATGATTATGCTTCTACAAGTATAATTATGAAGAATTTTGAAATTAATAGTATAAAGACTCAACAAAGTGAAGAAGGATGTATAGTAAATGCTTCTGGAGTAGACTTGACTTGGGAAAATATTACTCTTGATAAATCAGAAGTTATAAATAAAGCATTATTAAATATGACAAATAGTAAGACAAATATCATTGGTAATGAGACTAATATGGATAGAACTTCGTTTGACTTCCCAGGTGGATATTATCTTGGTAGTGAAGGATTACTTGTATTTAATGGTGGTGAAGTTGAATTTAATTATGTAAAACTTAGCAATACAAGAGTTCCTCAAAGAGAAGGATTAATCAACTTAAAGAATCTTAAGTCATTTAAAGTTAATAATTCAAGATTTGAAAACAATGAAAATAATGTAAGCTATTCAGCAGTATTTAATGTGCAAGATGTGAAGTATGCATCAATTTCAAATACTTCTATGATAAACAACTATACAGGAAGAAGTGGAGGTGTATTCTATATTGCTAACTTAACTACTGCATCAACAATCAACATAGTGGATTCAGATCTTTATGGCAATAGAGCAACTGAAGATGGCTCATCTATTTACTATAGAAATGAAGAAGCTGGTAATAAGTTGATAATTAATATCGTAGATACAAGAATAGCTAACAATACCGCTCGTGGAGTTCAAAATGGTGGTGGAGCAATCTCATTATTCACAAAGACTGGTATAGTAGAGACTGAAATGACTGAACTTAATATAAAAGTAACAGATGCAAATAAAGCCCCAATAAATGACACTACTGCACGTGTAAGACAATTCAGAGAAAACAAATCAGGTGCAAATGGTGGATTTATCTATGCTAAAGATGCAATTATAACTATTGAATCAACTGACACAAGTCTTACATCATCAGACAAGGCATTAGAATTTGTATCTAATGATGCTGGTAATGGTGCAAATGGTGGTACATTCTATCTTGAAAGATCTATACTTAACTTAAAAGCAGCTACTGGTTTTGTAAATGCTATAGATAATAAAACTGTATTAAATGGTAAAGGTTCATTCATCTATTCAGCAGGTACTGATAAAGTAGGAAATGAATCAAGCCATAAAGATGGAGTATACTTAAAGAATGTAACTGTAGAAAGAGGTACAGCTCTTAGTGTAAATGATTCATTACATGGTTTAGTTGCTATTGGACCATATAGCGATTTGAAACTTGATGGTGTAGTTAAGATTGGTGAAGATACTACAGGAACTACTGTACCTGTACATAATGGTTTATATGAATTTACAAATGGTGCAGATGACCTTACTATCAATGTAACTAAAGCAAGTAGATCACTTGCAGATACATTTGATTATGGTGTAGTAGGAACTCCTACAAGTAAGATTTATGCAACTACAGAATATAAAGACTTCTATGTAATTGGACATTATACAGACCATGATAGAGCAGGTGGTATGAAGGTTAATCAAGTATTTTTTAAAGATAGTGGATATGATTCAGAATATCTTGTATCTCGTGCTGGAGCTATGAACAACAGAATAGTAATCATAAGTAATACATCAGGTATTGTAAGATTTGATATAGGTAGCAATGCTACAATTAAATATAAAGATAATGGTGGATTAGATATAACGAGAGATCAAATGCTTGAAAATACTCAAACTATCCCATTTGATACAGGTGCTACACTTGATGATATATTCTATACAGGAGCAACTGCACCAGATAAAGCAGGATATGATTTCAAAGGTTGGGTAACAACTATTTGGGATGAAGTAAATAGTGAATATAAAATTGCAAACTTTGATTTTACAAATTCACTTGCTTACTTACCATCTCCACAAACTGAACTTAATGTATATGCAGTATGGGCACCTAATGGAGAAAATAAAATAGAAGTAGAGCATTTTGAACAATTATACTTTATAGACAATACCTCTATATCACCAAATGAATACAATTATAAATTAAGCTCAAGCTTACTAGATGGCAAACTTATCGCTTCAAGATCAGATATAGAAGCTATGGCTCCATTTAATAAGGGTGGAAATTACAGGATGATATTAGACTTAAATGGTAAAACACTTGAAATTCAACAAGACATCACTTCATTTAATGATGACAGTTATAGAGCAAGATTTGAAATTAAAAATGGAACTATAAAGTATAATAGTGCAAAAGCAAAAGAGCATCCTATGTTTACTGGCTCACTTCTTAAACTTGAAGGAGTAAATATAGAAGAGTTTAATATGAAGGGAAGTGTATTTGCTGACATTAAAGGTGATGGAACTAATGCAAATCAAGGTTTACATTTGAAAGCATATTCAAATTTAGGTCTTGTAAAACCTACTAACATAGAAAGAAATGTCAACATAACATTTAGAACTAATGCTGATGGTCTTGAAATTGGAGAAAACACACACTTTAGCTATAACTCTGCAAAAGATGGTGTTACTGACTATTCACTTAAAGATTATCCACTTATTTACTTAACAGCACCAAAGAATGGCACATATAAGAGTAAGATAGAGGGATCAAGTTTCGACTTTAATACATATATTTATTCATATATTATGACAGAAATGTCTATGGCAGAAGTAGATTATACACTTGATATAACAAATTCAGAATTCCGTACTTCATTACTTACTGGTGAGAAGTTTATAAAAGGTTATCCAGGCGCTGCTGAAGATTTGAATGCAATAATCAAGACTGTTCATAAGTCAAGTGCTTCAACAATAGGTAAGTATAGAATTAGTAATGTTGACTTTATAACTGGTGATATGAATGTATTTAACTCTATAATTGATGCATATGATACTTCACTTGAGATAGAAAATATGCACTTTGATAACTTAAAAGCAGTTCAAAATATCATAGCTCAAGATGCACCAACAAAAGCAGCAACACTTATAGCAACTTCTTCTACATTTAACAATAATAAACTTAATAACCATAGAGGTAGTGTGGTTATAATGAGAAGAAAAGCAAATACAGTTGTTGATAGATTTACTGATGTAGAGATAAAAGATAACTCTTCAACTTATGCTATGGCAGCTTATGCAGTAAATAGTAGTGTATTTACTTATCCAGCATACAGCTTCAATGGCGAGATTATAGTAAAAAATAATAAACATGAGAATATACTTAATAATAGAGGAACTGGTGATATAGTAATACCACAATTTACATCAGGAGAACAAGTACTTGCATTTAATACAGTTGGCAATAAGCCTATAACAACTACTTCAGAAATATCACTTTATAGACAAACTGTAGTAGATGGAGATTTGGTTGCAGATAAGACTTGGACACCACAAGTTCATGACCATACTACAGAAAGAATATTTACTATGAAAGATTCAAATGGTGTAAGTGATTATGTAGTTTATAGAGATGGTATATCACTTAGAGTTGCTAAGACAAGTTCTACACTTTATAAGACTATTACATTTAACCTTAACAATGGAACAGATACTATAACAAATGAAGATATAGTTGTTAATACTCAGTATATAGCAGAGGGAACATATGTTGATGAACCTGTTGAGCCTATAAATGCAGCAGGGTATGCATTTGGTGGTTGGTATATTGTAGATACTAATACTCCAAATAAATATATAAGATATGATTTCACAAATACAACTTCTGATGATTATAGAATGTGGAGTGCTACAAGAAGTGAACTCTATGCTATGTGGACAAATAAACAAATTTATTTGACAGTTTATAGTAATGATAATGGACATCCAAAATCAGATGCTTCAGTTATATTCGCACACACTAACCCTTATAAGGCTTACTTCAAAGTTCCTATGGGTGGAAAATTATCAGATGCAGTAGAGATAAGGAAATATGTACCTACAGCTTATGACCCTACAACACTTGCACCAACAGAAGGTGCTTGGGATTCTTGGGATGCTACAAGTGAATTTACTCGTGGCGGTCTTACTGATGCAGGCTGGTTTGATAAGAATGGCTGGAACGATGGAGCAAATGATGGAGCAGATGGCTGGGGCAATGAATGGAATAGAGTAGAGTCTATGTTCCTTATAGATAATGATAAACATAGTGAAACACTTGCAGATGGTAACTTGTTCGTTAAGTGGAGAGGTGCACTTATTGATATTAATTACAACTTAAATGATGCAAGTGAAGGCAGTGGTTCAACACTTGCTACATATAGTAGTGTAGGTGTTGCAACTCAGTCATATTATAATGACACTGTAGGTTCAGCAGAGTATAAACTTCCAGTGCCTACAAGAGTTGGTTATGAGTTTAATGGTTGGTATTCTGATGCCACACTTACAAATAAAGTAGAAAATGAAACAATATTCACTTGGACAACAGCACCAGTATTCTATGCTAAGTGGACAGCTATCAAATACACTATATCATATGTGACAGAACCTGGTGATGATACAACAGGTAAGACAAATGAAAATAAAGATGATGAGTTTAAGTTTGATGAAGCAAAAAATTTAGCAAGAAATGGATATAAGATGGTAGGTCACAACTTCAAGTGGTGGGTAGCTACTGATTCAGAGACTGGAATTGTAGCAACATACTCTGATATGCAAAATGTAATTAACTTAGCTACTATATCTGATACAAATATTAAACTTGCTGCAAGATGGCAAGCACAAGAGACAAAGATGAAATTTATCTTAAATGATACTAAAGGTTCTAACACTGCTACAATGAGTGAGTCTCTTGCATCTAAGTCAGTAACTTATGGCAAGGAAATTGGTGAATTACCAGTGCCAGAAAGAAAAGGTTATAGATTTGCTGGTTGGTATAAGACAGTAAATTCAGCAAACAATGATAATGATGTAGATTTGATTAATGCTGATATGATATTCAATGAATCATTAAAATCTGGTTCTGCATTTGTTCCTGTAAAATCAGGAAATGTACAAGAAGTATCAGTATATGCAAGATGGGAAAATAATATATATTCTATTAAGACTGAAAGTGGAGTAGCAGCAGATGATAAGTATCCTGTAAATAGTGGTGAAGACTATGAGTATGATTTAGCATTTGACTTCGCTGATAGTAATATAGGAAAAGAATATACAAGATTAAAACCAAAATTTGAAACTAAGGCTTCAAAGAAATATCAAAGAGATGGTTATAAATATCTTGGTTTGTATGCTACATATAGTGATACTGTAATATTCGCTGATAATAGAACTGAAAATGTAGAATTTACAAAAGGAAAACCATTATATAATTTAGGACTTAAGGATATTGCATCAGGCTCTAATATAGTATTTGTTGCATCTTGGTCAGAGTTGACATATAACTTGATTGTTAAGTCAGGTCATGAGATACTTGGAGAAGGTGTAACATTTACAAATGTAAGTGATTATCCTGCTACTGTATCAGAGTTTAAGAATCTCAAATATACAGAAGAGTTTGTACTTAGCTCAAAAGCAACTCCTTATGAAATTGAAGGATATAAGTTTAATGGCTTTACTACTAAAGGATATGAGTTTGACTTTGATAGTGTATTAAGTGGTGCAACATTTAGTGATGTGATAAAGAATAATGAAAATGTCACTATAACACTTGAAGGTCACTGGATAAGAAATCCATATACTGTAGTTTATAAGAATGCAAGAACTGAAGAAGAAGCAGCAAAAGTATCTGGTAATCTTGCAGACCAAATCTTCTCAGTTGGTGAACCACAAGAACTTAGAAGTATAAGTAAACTTGTATATCCAGGACATACATTTGAATACTGGTATGATGAAGGTTATGTAGAAGGTTCTGTAGGTAATAAAGCAACTTACTCTGATATAGAAAGAGTACAAGATATAAGAACTGACAGAGATGCAGTAGCTACACTCTCAGCAGTATGGAGAGATAATGAATATAGTTTGATATTCAACGACAATGCTCCTGCAGGTACTACTGTAAGAGGTACAAAAGAAGCTATCAGAGATATTAAGTACACAACTGAATTTGATATTGGTACTCCAGGATTTATAGTTGATGGATATAGAGCTACAAAGTTCACTAACCATGAAAAACTTGCTAAGTCAAATCCAAAATATATAATTACTCCAAGTACGACAGAAGAAGTAAATATGGTTAAGGAATTAGTAGATGTAGATGGCACTGAACTTGAACTTTACTTACAATGGGAGCCAAATGAATATAAAGTTAAACTTGATTTGAATGATGGCAATTCTGAAACTAAGGCTGATCCATATATAAGTTCTATTTCACTTGCTTATAATAAACAATTTAAATCACAACCTGAATATATGAATATAGTTAGAGGTGCTGCAGGTGCACCAACAAGACCAGGTTACAAGTTCTCTGGTTGGACAAAGACTCCAAAACTTCCTACAGAGGAAGCAACAGAACTTGATAAGACTGAAATATTTAGACCAACTGAACTTGATATAAGTACATACTCAATGACTATCTATGCTTATTGGCAAGCACAACCATATACTATAACAGTAGATGCAAATACTATAGATGAAGTAGATGGTCATACAAAGAGTGTCAAAGGTGCAAAGACAGCTACAGTTAAGAAGGTACCTTATGATCAAAAGATAAATGATCCAAGCATACCAAGAGAACTTCCTATGTCTTACCTCGGAGGATATGAATTTACTCATTATGCTACAGCTTCTGAGTGGAGCGAAGGAATGATTAAGATAGATGGTGATACTATATTTAACTTTGAGGCTGGTCCAACTACAATTTATGCACAATATAAACCAATTAAATTTAAGATTCACTACTCAACAAATAGTGATGTAAATGTAGAAGGCAATATGCCAGATCAAAATATCACATATGCTGATGGAACAGAGTTTAGAGAGATAATTGAATCAAGTGAATCAACTACATTCAAGAAGAAAGGTTATACATTTGTCAACTGGACATATACTAACCCAGAGACACTTTACAATACTAAAGGTAAAACAATAGTAAGAAAACCATATACATTTGACAATAAAGCTTCAGCTTCTCAAATAAGAGAATCAACTGGTAGTGTTGCTATAATGATTCCTAACTGGAAAGAACACGAATATACTATTACATTTAGTCCAGCAACAGAGTCACTTGCAGCTTCAGGTCATCACGATTATACTGGTAGAGTAAATCCAATGACACTTAAGTATTCTCAAAATGCTAACTTACCAGATAGAGGATATAATATAACAGGTTACGATTTAGTAGCTTGGGTAGATGCAAATGATTCTTCAAAGAGATATGACCTTGGAGCACCTATAAGTAAACTTGCTGGTGAAGAATATGGCGTAAAAGGTGAGAATAAAGAAATTAAGTTAAATGCTGTATGGCAAGCAAAAGAATTTGATATTACATTTATAAGAAATGATGCAAGTCAAAACAACGGTTCAACTATAGCATCGCTTAGTGTAGCAGGTGTTGATATGGGACAAGCAGCATACACTATAAAAGCTACTTATGATAGTGCATTCCCAGATTCAGTTGTATATAAGACTGTGCATGATTTGACAAAAGATATAATAGCTACAAGATCAGGATATGATTTCATTGGTTGGTCAACAGAACAAAATGTTGCATACATTGAAAGAGTAAATAAGACTGTAAAGGCTGATGCAGTATTCAAGAGTACATCAACTCTTCGTCTATATGCTATGTGGAAACCAAAAGAGGTAACTGCAAGACTTTATGTACAGACAAGAAACTTCGGAGTAACACCAAAGTGGACAACTGGAGCAAGAGTTGGTCAAGACGTAGATGATACAAACCCAATAGAGCATACGTTATATTACGATCAACCATATAATAGATCAGAAACTCAAGGACTTGTAACTACTGCATTAGAATTACCAAGCACAGTAGGATTTGACTTTGTAAGATATTTTGCACCAAGAGAAGCTTCAGAGTCTAACCCAACTGCAGAGTGGAGTAGTATCGGAAGAGAATCAGATGTGGATAGAACAAAATTTGTAGATATAGATACAGAGGGTGCTGCAAGACTTGATACATTTGACTCACTTTATGAAGAAAATGGAAAATATTATATTAACCTCTATGGATTTTGGGAGGTAGGTGCTGTTAAACTTTATTTAGTATCTACTTACTCAAATGCTGATGGAAGCTCACCATATAGAAATAGTAGAGATGTAACTTATGGAGCAAGAGTAGGTTACTTATCAGATGGTACACTCAATCCATTGCCAGGCTACAATAATACTACAGGTCCAAGAAGACCAGGTTATGATTTCGTAAACTGGATATCTATACCAACAGATTTATATCCAGCATCAACTTCAGAAGTTGTAGTCATAACAAATGAAACTCCTTACTGGAATACAGTTCAAAGTGCTACAGCTTATGCAACTTGGAGAACAAAAGAAATAGCAGTTACATTTAATATAACTCTTGATAAAGAATCAGATTCTCAAAGTCCAATTACTTGGTCAAGAGATGTAGGACAAACTTCAGGTAATAATCGTATCGGAAGATATATGTATACATCAAGAGTAGCTTCAACAAGCATACCAAAACCTGAGAGACCTGGATATAAGTTCATAGGTTGGAAGACTGCAGATAATGCTACAAAGATTTACTCAGCTGATACAGACTGGGAAAATATGGATATATATGAAAATACTACATTGTATGCTTATTGGAGAGGAGACACTTATACAGTAACATTTGACCTTTGGGGCGGATTTAATGGTGTTGGAGGCTCAACTCCTATGTTATCAAGCACTATAGTAGGAAAAGATGAAGATGGAAATGCTGGACAAACTTATTCTGCTGGAGTAGCATATGATATAGTAACAACTTCAATAGCTTATAAGTCATTATTCAGTACAGCATTTAACAACACTACAGACTTATTCAAACCAGTAAGAACAGGATATGACTTCGTTGGATGGTTTGCTCATAGAAGTGATAGATTCTGGAATCAAGGTTGGGATGCTTCAGGATATCATGGATATCGCAATAAACAAGGTGCAGATAATGAGCCACTTACAAAGAATGTAATGTTTGAAAGTTCAAATCTTGGATATACTACAGCATTACCACAAAATGTAACTCTCTATGCATTATGGGTACCAAAGAATGTCAAGATAAGATATAAATATAACTGGGGCACTGATAATCAAAATAAAGCATTTAGAGGAACAACTGAAGTAGCTAATACATATGTAGATTCAGAATTAGTATTTGGCGATAGATTTGGACAAGCAAGAGCAGCTGGAAGTATAAATAATGCTTCTGACAAGATGATTCCATCTGTGCAAGTACCAGGAAAGATATTTGCAAGCAATGCAAATGACCCTACAAAACAACATGCTTATCCAGCATCAGTAAGAACAGACAATACTACAAGAAGAGAAGGATATACATTCAGAGGATATAATACTGCTGAAGACTTTAGTGGTGATTATATTACAAATGATACAGTATTTGACTATGCTGATACTACTAAGGAAGTATGGGCACACTTCACTCCAAATGATTACACAATTACATTTGTACCAAATACAAGTACAAATAATGCTGGTGGAAATGTAGGTGGAAGACAATACTATGATATAGAAAATGCAACATTTAAATTTAATGGTGCAGTTGTAGACTTAAATACTTGGACATCAGATGTTACATTTGGAACAAATACTTGGAGACTTCCTGTACCAGATCCAATACCTGGATATACATTCAAAGGTTGGTATACAAAGAATGCTGCAAATGCAGGTCTTATGAATAAGACTCAGACAGAATGGGGAAGATATGTAGGTGGAGATTCTACAAATACTGCAGCAGCACCAAAATATGACTTGAACCTTGATGTAATAAGCGAAGGTTATGAATGGGTAAATGGTGCAGAGAACACAGCAGCCGCGAAAGAACAACTTAAGAAAGTTGCAAGAGATATAAAACTCTATGCAAGATGGGAAAGAAATAAATATAGAATTGATTGGAGAACAAATAGATATAATGGACTTTCTGAAGATGAGATAAATGGTTCTTCAATACCAAAACAAGTTGAGTCAAGAATTTCTACAGATGTATACTATGGTTTACCACTCAATATTGATAAAGATGGAAATGCAAGAACAGCTATGCCTACTACTTCAAGAGATGGTTATACATTTAAAGGTTGGAGTATAGAAGGCGGACTTAGAACATCACCAATATTTGATTATGCAGGTGGTGAACAATTTAAACCAGTTGCAATGTATACATCAGGTGCTACAATACCTATGTATGCTATCTGGGAACCAAAACTTTACACAGTAAAACTTAACTTCAATGCAAATGATACTAACTATAAGAGACCAAATATAGATAGTGCATATAATAATGCAGGAGATCATATAAATGATGTTGAGACTATGATAAGAAGTGACAATCCATCATCAGCATCTGGTTACGTAAATAGATTTACATTCAAAGTACCATTTGACGGACTAATTACTGATTCAGCAAGCATACCAACAGGAACTAATGTTCACTTATATACTAACTATAATGCAGCAAGCACAAGTCATATAGAAGGATTTACATTTGATAAGTGGACATATGGAACTGCTAAGACAAGTGAAGAGTATGATTCAACACATAGATTAAATGCTTCATTTATAAGCACTTATGCAAGTGGCGATACAGTCAATATGTACTCACAATGGACTCCAAAGACTTATACACTTAACATTGCTGGCTGGGCACATTCTGGTGAGACATATAGTTACAACGAAGTAGTTGAGATCTCATCACAAGATATTACAGCAGAAGCTGGTATGATATTAATAGGTCTTGATTATAACCAAGGTGGCTTAGAACCACACTTCAATTTAGTAAATGATATTTCTAAGTTTACAAGACTTACAGATGATGGAAGTATAACACTTGTACCAAGATTCAAATCACAAGAATTTGCTATTACATATAGAAATAGTAATGATAGAACAGTGATGACTGTTGATTCTACAAAGTATCCAGTATGGTATGATGTAGAAGGAAATAGTAACTTACCAGCATCAAGTTACCCTATAACAGAGATTCCTGAAAAACAAGGTTGGGAATTCCTTTGGTGGCAATATGATTGGGCAGAAGGCACTACAGGCACAGCTTCAGAGATAGTACTTCCACCAGTTGGTACTACAGGTGAGAAGGAAATCACAGCAGTATGGACACCTGGAACAATAGAAGTTGTATTCCATAAGAATGATGGTTCTGGAGTAACTGCTATAGATGCTATAGGACTTGATAGAAAACTTAAGATTAATACTTATAACTGGACAAATGATGGTAATTCTAATTTAGTTATATCTTATTGGAACACAAGTCCAACAGGAAATGGTACTACTTATCAAATAAATGGTACTATAGTATTACCAGAAAATGATTATTCAATAACAAGACTTGATTTATATGCTATTTGGGTAACTAATCCAAATGGTGGAGGCTCAGGTAGAAGTGGTAGAGGTGGTAATTCAGTAAATGGCGGCGGCTATAGTGGTGGCGGCGGCGGTGGCGGAGGCGGTGGAGGAGGCGGTGGTGCCGGTCTCGCAGCTGGCTCTGCAGCTTTTGGTGGAACTACACCACTCGGCGGCAATATCGGTGTAATTGCAGATGATAATGAAACTATTGCAAAGGCAGTTTACTCAAACAACAATGCAGCACAAGGTAGCTGGTTCTATAACCCAGTATCAAATGGTTGGTCATTTGCACTTACAGGTAACTTTGGTAATACTACAAATAATAACAAAGTTGCAGCAAATGGTTACTTCTTAGTTTCAAATTCTGTAGGTAACAAAGCTTGGTATAAGTTTGATGCATACGGAACTATGATGACTGGATGGCAAGTAGAAGCAAATGCAGTATATTACTTAAATAACAATCCTAATAGTAAAGACTATGGAGCTATGATGAAGGGTTGGGTAACAGTAGATGGTCTTGATTACTACTTCGATAGTGCTGGTAAACTCTTAGTCAATGGTGTAACACCAGACGGATTTATAGTAAATGAGAATGGTGCAAAAGTAGGACTTGCTAATAACACTATGGGAGCACTCGCAGGAACACTCGACTTAAGCACAGCACAAGGACTTGTAAATGCAGCTCCACTCACAGTTACAACTACATTCGCAACATACATAGCATACTTAAATGCATTAAAACTTCAACAAATGACACAAATAGTTCCAACAACAACAGTACAATAATTACATAAAATATAAAAGTGGGAGATTTTCTCCCACTTTTTATTTTTTAAATTTGGGGACGGGGTATATTATTGGTGATTTGGGGACACCCTTGGGCGGATGATATCCGCCCCTACAGAATTTAAGTTTGGGTAAATTTGGGGACGGGGTATATTATTGCAATTTTGGGGACACTGTTGTATAATTGTTGTGGAGGACTAAAATATGCCAAGAGTTGCAAGAGATATTTCAGAAACAAAAATTTATCATATTATGAGTAGAGCATTAAACAAACAAACTCTATATGATGATGAACAAGACTTCTTATATTTTTTAAAATTACTTAAAGAAGTGAAAAACGAAACGCATTTCGAATTGTATGCATATTGCATAATGACAAATCATTATCATTTGTTATTAAAAGAACATGATGTGAAGATAAGTGCAATTATGAATAAAATTAATTCACGATATGCAAATTATTACAATTTAAAAAATGGAAGAACTGGTTATGTATTTAACGACCGTTTTCATAGTGAAAGTGTTGACAATTCATCATATCTTTTTAGGTGTGCGAGATACATTCATCAAAATCCAGTAAAAGTGGGGCTGTGCGATAAAACTTATAATTACAAATTTTCATCTATACATGCATATAGAAGACAGAAAGGAAATTATTTAAAACTTGTTGACACTGATTTTATAAATAAGAATTTTAAGTCAAATGAGTTCGCAAGTTGGAATGACTTGGAGAGCCATGATAGATGTATGGACATAGCAAATAATAAATTGTCTGATAAGGAAGTGACAAATATTTTATATAAACTCATGAAAGTTGATAATAAAAAAGAGTTTTTAAAAAAGAGTGAAGCGGAACAAATGTATTACATAATAAAACTTATAGATATGTCTATACCTTTAAAACAATTATCAAGAGTTACAGGACATAGTTATTATAAATTGCAAAAGTTGAGACGTGGTAAAGTTGGAAATGTAACTAAACTTACTTATAAACCATAGAGTTAGGGTGTCCCTAAATTACCAATAATATACCCGTCCCCAAATTTAAATGCTGTAGGGGCAGATATCATCCGCCCAAAAGGTGTCCCCAAATCACCAATAATATACCCCGTCCCCAAATTTAAATGGTAAGTAGAACTAAAAATATAATAATAAATTTGTGCATGAGTACACTTGGTACAATTTTTTTGATTTATTATATCTTTAGGGGAAGTACTGATGTTGTGGCAAGTGATTATATTCGTATAATTAATTATTATCTTGAAGATGTAAGTGATTTACACTATTTGTTGTCGTGGGAAGGAATTGCAAGAATACCATTCACATTTCTTATGAGATTTTTAAATGTCAAAATATTTAGTTATTCAGTTTTTTTTGACAAAATTATAGGAACTTTTGGATTATTCTTATTTAATATGGTGATACTTAGTTTTGTACTTAAATATTTACATAGTAAACCCATAAGGATGATTGCAAGTTTTCTAATTACTTATATTTCATTTTCACTTATGGCTTGGGAAATGATTTTAAATGGCACTGGCTATGCTCACTTTTTAACGGTAGGACTCATGGCATTAACATTTAAAATGTTTGCAAATATAGAGGGAATGAGTATAAATGCAAATGTGAAATTAAAAAATCATTTACAACTTTCCTTACTAATAATCATTACTTCACTTTGTTTTGCTGGTAGTTATAGTGTATCATATCTTTGCACAATTATTTTCTTTTCAATCGTTTCTATAATAGTAAGATTGCACAAAAAAGAAAATAGAAAAGAAAAATTTTTAAGTCAAATAGTGTACATTGTGATTTCAATTGTTTGTCTTTCACTTTATTTCAAAAGCAATAATACTGGTGAAGCATTGATACCAGTTGGATTTAAAGACATTTCTTTGATTGAATTACTAAAGACGCAACCATTGTTCCCTATTAAGTTTATGCTAAAAAGTTTGGCGAGCAGTATAATAGGTGTAGAAACATTTGACTATGCACTTAAATTTGGAACCATCAGTGAAAAGTTTATATTTTTGATAGGATTTATATATTTAATAATAATTATATTTGTTATAGTATTACTTATAATTAAAATTATAAATGTTGTTCGCATAGTTTATTGTAAAAATGATGTTGATGGTGCGAATGTCACGAAACAAAATGAAAGCGAAGTTCTTATAAATGAAGAATTAAGTTTATTTATTTTTATAAGTATGTTTATAGTAGCAGGAATAGCAAACTATTTACTTATATTTCTTGCAAGATACAAATTTGTTGTTGATAGTTATGGAATGACAAGTAGGTATTCGCTTCAATATATGTTTTTGACTATAGGAATTTTAATGCTTCTTTTAAAATTGATGGATGAATTATTGGCGAAGCATTTGCAAAATGATGTGAGCATAGTTCAGATGCAAAATAAAAGTGAAACTAAGAAAAAAGTTTTTTTATTAGCATTTAATAATAAAATAAAAACATTTTTAATGGTGTCAAGTATAATGTCTCTAAGTTTTATAACGATAGGACATTTGACAACCAACACTGATGAAATTTTTAAAGCAGATTATAGAAAAATTATATATAGTGTAGTAGAAGATAAGGCAAAAAATTATAAGAATTTGACTGACCAAGATTTAGAAGATACCTTTGAGTATCATAGAGGACCAGAACAAATTAGAAAAGCATTTGAAATTCTTGAAAATCAAAAACTAAATATTTTTAGGGAATCACAAAAAAATAATAATTAACATTATTTTATGAAACCTTAAAAATCAGAAAGGATAATTATGAAAGTTGTGATTTTAGCAGGTGGCTTCGGTACAAGAATAAGTGAGGAGAGTCATCTAAGACCAAAACCAATGGTTGAGATAGGTGATATGCCTATACTTTGGCATATAATGAAATATTATAGTAGTTTTGGATTTAATGATTTTATCATTTGCCTTGGATACAAACAATATGTTATAAAAGAATTTTTTGCAGATTATTTTTTACACACATCTGATGTGACATTTGATCTTAAAAATAATGAGATGAAAGTCTTAAATAAAAATGGAGAAGACTGGAAAGTTACTCTCATTGATACAGGTTTAAATACAATGACCGGTGGTCGTGTAAAGAAAATTTTAGATTATGTTCCTGAAGAAGATTTCTTTTTAACATATGGGGATGGGCTTTCAAATGTAGATTTAAATAAATTATTGGAATTTCATAAGAGCCATAAAAAGATTGCTACAATTACTACTGTATCAATCTCAAGTATGAAAGGGGTGCTTGAGATAAATGATAATGATATCGTTACTTCATTTAGAGAAAAAGATGGAAGTGATGAAGCAATTATAAATGGTGGTTACATGGTTTTGAATAAAAAAATAAAAGACTATATCGCAGGTGATAGCACACCACTTGAAAAAGAACCATTTACAAAATTATCAGAAGATAGAGAGCTTATGAGTTTTAGACATAAAGGTTTTTGGCAGTGTATGGATACTCAGCGTGAGATGAAATATTTAAATGAATTGTGGGAGAGTGGAAATGCTCCTTGGAAAAGGTGGTAGGATAATATGAAAAAAATAAGATTATTGTTAATGGTATTTATCATTTGTAGTGTAATGTCAACATTTACATTTGCTAATTGGGAGAAAGATTCAAATGGCAGATATAAATTTTTAGAGCCATCAAGTAATCAGTATGTGACAAACAACTGGCTTCAAGTTGGTTCTAATTATTATTTTTTTGACAATAATGGTTTAGCAGTTACTGGTTGGTATTTAATCAATGGTAAATATTATTTGTTTGATGCAAATTGTGCTATGCAAGTTGGTTTCGCAGATTACAATGGAAAAACTTATTATCTTGATCCAAATTCTGGTCGGATGGTTACTGGTTGGATACAGGTTAATAATAATGGAGTATTAGATTATTATTATTTTGCAGAAGATGGAGTTATGTATGATGGCTGGAACAAAATTGGAGACAAGTGGTTTTACTTTTTAAATGGTAAATGTCTTGTAGGTACATTTGCAGAGGTAAATGGTGTATGGTATCATTTTGGAGTAAATGGTGCGATGGATACAGGTTGGGTTTCAGCAAACAATAAAATGTATTATTTCAATTCAAAAAATGGTGGTATGATGAAAGGCTGGGTGCAAGATAATAATGGAAATGAATACTATTTATCTGATATAGATGGAAGTTTGGTTGTGAATACAACTGTACAGCTTGGTGGAAGAACTTATGTATTTGATTCGCTTGGAAGATGTATAGGAAAAGAACAAGGTGTGTATATGGGAGTTTACTATGGTGATAATGCCATAACTAATTATGGAGTTAATCTTGGTATTTCACCAAGTCTTGGAGTTGGTATGGGTGTCAGTAGTTTTGAACAGCAAAGGATTGATTCGACACCACTTGAAGCAGGTGAAACTTCAGGTCCAAAATAAAATATGAAAGTATTAGTTGCTATGTCAGGCGGAGTTGACTCAACCGTTACCGCTCATATATTAAAAAAACAAGGTTATGAAGTAGTAGGTGTAAATTTTAATTTTACTGGGAATGATGCTACTTGCATAACCTTTGATGATATTGCTGAAAAATTAGATATTAAAATTATTTACAATGATTATAGACAAGAATTTTATGATAAAGTTATAACTTCTTTTGTTCGCGACTATGAATCAGGCATTACTCCAAATCCTTGTGCACTTTGCAACAATGTGATGAAATTTGCAAAACTTATAGATGTGATGAAAGAAGAAAGCTGTGATATGATTGCTACAGGTCATTATGCAAATGTTACAAAAATAAATGACAGATATTGCATAAAGAAAAGTGAAAATGAGATGAAAGACCAGTCGTATATGCTCTATCGTCTTAGCCAAGAACAACTTTCTCATATCATTTTCCCAATAGGTAATATGGATAAAAAGAATGTGAGGCAAATTGCAACTGAACTAAATCTTGAAGTTGCAAATAAAAAAGATTCTCAAGATGTTTGTTTCATAAAAGATATTCCATATCAAGAATTTATAAAAAGATATGAATATGGTGATGATTATAAAGAAAGAATTGCAAGAGGTGAACTTAAGGAAAAAGATATTTTATTTAAGCCTTATCTTAAAAAGGGAGAGTTTATAGATACCGATGGTAAGGTTTTAGGTTTTCATAATGGTATAATAAATTATACTATTGGACAAAGAAAAGGATTAAATATTGCTTTTGGTGAAAGAAAATTTGTAGTATCTATAGACGCAAAAAAAAATCAAGTAATACTTGGGAATAATTCTGATTTACAAGCAACAGAATTTAAAATATATGATATTGTCTACAGTGGACTAACAAAAGAAGAACTTTTAACTTTCAGCAAAAAGATGTTTGCAAAACTTCGTTATAGGCACGAACCGACTGAATGTCATTTAAATTTGGGGACGGGGTATAATATTTATGATTTGGGGACACTGTTTATTCCAGTCAAACTTTCAAGTCCAGTTAGAGCCATAACCCCAGGTCAGTCGGCTGTTTTCTATGATGAAGAGGGGAGAATACTATTTGGCGGTAGAATATCATCACCATCGTAGTGGCGGATACCATCCCCAAATGTAGGGGCGGATATCATCTCTGATTGTAGCGGCGGATATCATCCGCCCATGGTAAAAAATAATGAAGTACAAAAATATACAAAAAATAAATAATATTTTAAGAGTAAAGAGTTGTATCATTTTAATTATTGCTCTAATAGTCAATTTATTTGCATGTGCAAAAACACTAAACTTAGTAGATCCAAATGAAGTAGCAAAAGAATCATTTGATACAGAAACTTTGCAAGCAGTAACCATAGGTATTGAAGCGTATAGTGACTTAGATAAAGTTTATCCAAGTGGATTATATAGTGCAGATCAAAAAAATATAGACACTTTAAATGAAAATACTAAGGATGAAATAGATGGTACTGATGAAAGTATAGAAATTGAAGAAGTCATAGATGAACAAGATTCAGATACAAATGATAATCAGGATAGTGAAAATGGTTTTGAAATAAGACAAGATTTATATGAAGTTTTAGATATTGATTCAGATAAAACTTCAAGCACAGTATTAGCTACAAGTTCTAATGGCAAGACTATAGTTCGTAATAAAAAAAGGTTTATTGATTATGAATACGATACTCTTGACCCAGTGATTGTAAAAAAAGTTTATCTTAATAAAGATTATCAATTTGCAACATTTTCAGTTATAAATTCTGGCTATGCCACACTATATATGGTCAATAAAAAAGTTGTGCCAAATTATAAAGGGAAAGTTGTAGCAGTAAATGCCGGACATGGAGTAAATGGTGGAACAAGAAAAAAAACTTTTTCTCATCCAGATTTTACACCAAAAGTATCAGGTGGGTCAACAAAAGAGGGGGCAATATATTCTTACGCCATATCAGATGGGATGGTTTTCTTAAATGGGATTCAGGAATCAGTTGTTAATCTTTTAGTAGCAATTAAACTTCGTGATAAATTAATAAATGAAGGATATACTGTGCTTATGATGCGAGAGGATGAAAAGAGCCGGCTTGATAATATTGCTAGAATAGTGATTGCAAATGAGTATGCTGACTGTCATTTATCAATTCATTTTGATTCAACTGATGGCGATAAAGGAATTTTTTATGTAAAGCCAATTAACAATAAAAAATTTCTTGAGATGGAACCACTTAAATCAAATTATGATAATATAGTTAAATTTGGTAATTGTCTAATAGAGGCATTTAGAGAAAAAAATGAAAAAATTTGGAGAAATGAGGGCATACTTCCAGGTGACTTAACTCAAATTGCATTTTCAACAAATGCAAGTGTCGATATAGAACTTGGTGATCGTGCAAGTGTAGTTGATGAAGCAAGAGCAGATGTCTTGGCAGATGGACTACTACTTGGAATCCAAAAATTTTTTGACTTAAATTAGGGGACGGGGTATATTATTTGAAATTTAGGGACACCCTTTAAAATCAAGTAAAATAAACCATTTTTAAGACCAACAGTGTCCCCAATTCGTCAATAATATACCCCGTCCCCTAATTTAAAAACCAACAGTGTCCCCAAATTTAAAAAAGTATGTTACAACTTCACATAAAAAAAATGAATGTTTTAATTTCTGCCCTCTGCCTTATGGCATTTCTTTTTGCTTGCTCTACACCTTATGATGAAGAATCAATAAATTCTAATTATATTCCTGAGGCTGCAAATCAATTTGCATTGGATAAGGAAACAGAGGTTGAGACTAATGAGCCGACTAAGGCACACCGCAACTGGCCAAGCAACTTTAAGTTAAATCCAGCGAAGGAAATTGCGATTGGCGAGAAGCAGTATTTGACTAAAATCAACTACATTTACAACAATATTGACCAGTTTCTTGAATCTACCATTATTATAGAAGGAATGTATGGGCAATATACATCTTGGGATGGTACTTTCAAGAGCCCGATGGTTTATAGAAATGGTCCTGCCGAGCATGGCGATGACCAATATGGCGGTTTTTATCTTGTAAATATAAATGAGCAGGCATACACTTTAAATGACTGGATAAGGGTGGAGGGAAAGCCATTTATGTATGACCACACTGATACGGATGGTGAAATTCAACACTTTTTGTTCTTAAATGTTGAAAAAATAGATATTTTGACTGTTAAAGACCGTAAGCCAGAGATGGTAAATGATTAGACTTCTTTAAATGCGAAATCCGCCCAAAGGGTGCCCTTAAAAACACTTGCAAAATATACGAAAATAGTGTAATATAGATATGTATGAGTTTTACCCTTGGAAGTTTGGGTTGCAAAAAAATTGTAGAGGAATAGGTATGAAAAATAGAGTATTAAAAACAGTTTTTATAATACTTATGTTATCAGTTTTTAGTTCTATGGCTTCTTTTGCTGTAGGCTGGGTTTCTGATGGTGGAGAAAACTGGATGTATGTAGAAAATGACGGTAATTATTTAAGAGATACTATAAGAGCTTCAGGTAATGATAAATATTATCTTGATATAGATGGTAGGATGGTTAGAGATTATTTACTTGAAGACTATAATGAAGCTGTATATTATTTTGATGATTCAGGAAAGATGGTTACCAATACTTGGGTTGCAGTAGAGCCTACACAAGTATATAACCAGATGGATAATCCTCCTACAATTTATTTGTATTATTTTGGATCAAATGGTAAAGCATTTAAATCAAAAAATGGTGTAGTTAGAAAAGTTATAGATGGTAAAAAATATTTATTCAATGAAAATGGTCAGATGCTTTTTGGTTGGATAAATGAAGAAGGCGAAAGATTTAATGAGTATGAAGATGACACAGACCCTTTTAATGGATATTGTTATTTTGCAGGAGATGAAACTGATGGTGTGCTTCGTGAAGGTTGGACAGCTTATGAAGAAGGTTCAGTGGAAGATAGATATTATTTGAAACAAACTTTATGGTTTTATTTTAAGACAAGCGACAATAAAAAAGTGCAATCAGAAAATGAAAGCGAACTCAAAAAGAAGACAATAAATGGAAAAACTTATGCCTTTGACGATCAAGGTGTCATGGCTATGGGTTGGGATTCAGATGTATTAGACTCAGATAATGATGATTTGTCAATTCAATCAAAAAATTATTTCTACGAAGAAGGAAGTGATGTAGGTAAACTTGCTAAAAAGGAATGGTATTATGCAGTTCCTTCTCAAAAACAAAACCTTGATGACCATGACCAAGATGTTCAAAGATGGTTCTATTCTCTTGGTAGTGGAAATGTAGTAAAAGGTGAGGTAAGAAAAATAAATTCTTCATATTATGCATTTAATAACAGCGGTATTATGAAGACTGGTCTTGTAATAGTTGATAAACATTCAAGAAAATATGTAGATTGTATAGATGCTGAAAGAACTGATGGTAGAGACTTCATCATAAGCAGACATTATATAAGTGTTGATAATACAAGAGATAATGCAGGCGACTCTGCTATAAGTTCTTCAGAGTTCAATATATTTAAAGATGATACTCAAGCTATATATTATTTCAATGAAAATGAGACTGACCCAAATTATGGAAAAAGACAGGCTGCAGAAAATACAGTAGCATTTGGTGATGATGATTATACATTTGTGTCTAAAAATACAGGTGAGTATGAGGGACTTAAAAATAAGAAATATTATCAAGCAGGTATAAGATTAAAGGTAGATTCTGGGCTTGGGCTTGGTATAGTTCTTCTCGGATTTTCAAATAAAGAAGATGGTGGTTCAGTAGATATAGAGCCAATCTATTATAATTCAACACATCCATTCGCACAACCAGATGTAAATCACAATGATATTTTAAATGATTATGTGGTTATTAGAGATACTGATAAGTTGTGGGAAGAATATGGTGTAACTCCTGTATATGCTGTAATCAGTTCATCAGGTAGTAGGGTAAATAAAGCAAATACAGTAAAAAAAGACTCATCAAAAAGATATTGGGCTATAGGTAGAGATGGTACACTTTTAAATATATATGATATTCCTATTAGATACAATAAAACAAATGGTTGGGAGTTCCAAAGTGAGTTCCCTGTAAGAGATAGAGTTCAAAAGGCTTGGATGCCATTTGGTACTGTAGATGAATATGGAAAAACTTGTAAGGCAAGTAAGGTAGATCCAGGTGAATATGGCGTATATTTAGATGAAACATACTGCACAAATTTCCGTTTTGCAGATTAATTAAGGGTCAAATTTAATAACTTTTGTAAGGGTGGTCAATAACCGCCCTTTTTATTTATACTAAAATCCATCTGTATGGGGCGAATATCTTGCTTATCGTAGGGGCGGATATCATCCGCCTATTGTATTGGCGGATATCTTGCCTATCGTAGGGGTGGATATCATCCGCCTATTGTATGGACAGATACCATTTGCCTATCGTAGGGGCGGATATCATCCGCCTATTGTATGGACAGATATCATTTGCCTATCGTAGGGGCGGATATCATCCGCCCGATTTATTAAGAAATTGTTAAGAAAACTTTATAATAAATTATATTGAATTTTCAAGCAATTTTTTATATTATAGTATCATAACTAAGTGTACAGCTTAGAATAA
>CADCOW010000101.1 GCA_902803205.1 uncultured Eubacteriales bacterium
GGACATCAAATGGCAGGATATGGTGGTGCAATAAAAAATGTAGGTATTGGTATGTCATCATCATCTGGTAAAGTATTAGTTCATACTGCAGGAGAAAGAACTACTGGAAGTATCTGGTATGAAAAACAAGATGATTGGCTTGAAGCACTTGCTGAGATGGTGAAAGGTATGTCTGATTATTATGACAAAGGAAAGAGAATGACTTATATAAATGTTATGAATAGACTTTCTATTGATTGCGATTGCAATGGAGAACCAGCAGAGCCAGATATTCATGATATAGGAATCCTTGCTTCAAATGATCCAGTAGCACTTGACCAAGCTTGCCTTGACTTAGTTTATAAAGCTGATGGTAGAGAATCATTGGTAAATAGAATAAATGGACAACATGGAGAACATACTTTAGAGCATGCAGTAGAAATTGGACTTGGTACTCGTGAGTATGAATTAGTAAGCATTGATTAGTAATAATGATTTGTGTAATTTACTTATACATTGTATAGATGAATTTTAAAGTATAAGTATTTGACTTAATAATTATGGAATTAATAAAAAGAGAATTAATTTATCTTTGGTATTATACTGATATTCAATTAAGACAGTTATTTATATATTGGCTTATCGGTATACTTATTGGTTCGTTTATATCAGTATTTGCAAAAGATAAAATTCATAAAATAATGTCCGAGACAAATGAAAAAAAGTGGGGACTATTTGGTATAGTTCCCGCTTGCATTTTAGGGATAATTTCTCCACTTTGTATGTATGGAACTATTCCTATAGCAGCATCATTTGCAAAAAAAGGAATGAGAGAAGACTATATAGCATCATTTTGTATGGCATCAATGCTTTTAAATCCACAACTTATAATTTATAGTATGGCACTTGGAAATAAGATGGTAGTGATAAGAATTGTATGTTGTATATTTTGTGGAATAGTTGCAGGATTACTTGTCTATATTTTTTATCATAAGAATAATAAAAAATATTTTGACTTTTCAAAATTTGATGAGAAAGTAAAGAGTAGAGATACTGATAACAATATATTTATAAGATATTTAAAAAATGTATTTAGAAATATTAAAGCAACAGGACCTTACTTTTTTATCGGTATAATATTATCCTCTCTTTTGCAGATACATGTGCCAGAAGATATGATGATTAATTTATTTGGTGGAAATAAAGCATGGGGAGTTTTGATGGCTGCAACTATTGGTGTGCCACTCTATGTTTGTGGTGGAGGAACTATACCGCTTCTTCGCGATTGGCTTCGGCGTGGTATGAGTATGGGAGCAGCAACATCATTTATGATTACTGGTCCTGCTACAAAAATTACAAATCTCGGTGCACTTAAAATATGTCTTGGGCTTAAAAACTTTTTAATATATATAATATATATATTAATATTTTCACTACTTAGTGGGGTTATTGTAAATCTAATAGTTTAAAATCTTTTTGATGATAATAACACTTAATAATAAATATCAAAATAAATCCAAATTTTATCATTTTTTGAGTTAAGGGCTCTAAATATATAAAATTTGATAGATAAAATATAGAGGTATTATATGAAAAAAATAATTCAAACTGCAGGAAAAGAACAACTTGGAAATTTTTCAAAAGACTTTGCACATTATAATGATGATGTATTGTTCGATGAAAATTGGAATAATATAGATATTGATTTAAAAACAAGATGTATAATTACAGTAGTATCTTTGGTATCACAAGGAATTGTAGATTCTTCACTTAAATATCATTTGCAAAATGCAAAAAATAATGGGGTTACAAAATCAGAGATAGCAGCGATATTAACTCACAACGCATTTTATGCAGGCTGGCCAAAAGCTTGGGCAGCATTTAATCTTGCTAAAGATGTATGGAGTGAAGATTTAAAAGATACTGATTTAGCAAAAATAAAACATGAGGCATCTATGTTATATCCTATAGGTGAAGAGAATCCATATGGAAAATACTTTGTAGGAAAAAGTTATTTGTATCCTATATCTACTGAACAAGTTAGTATGTATAATGTTACTTTTGAACCTGGATGTAGAAATAATTGGCACATACATCATGCTTCATCTGGTGGTGGTCAAATACTGATGTGTATAGCTGGATATGGATATTATCAAGAATTTGGAAAAGAGCGTAGGGATTTAAAACCGGGTGATATAGTAAATATTCCTATAGATGTAAAGCATTGGCATGGAGCAAAAGCTGATAGTTGGTTTTCTCATATATCTATTGAAGTGCCAGGTGTTGATGGAAGTACAGAGTGGCTTGAGGCAGTTGATTATTAGAAATAAGGAATTGGAATTTTTATGAATATAACATTTAATATTTATTATAAAAGTGAAAATGATAATGCTAAAAAATTTGCAGAAGAAATGATTAAAAGTGGTATTGTCGATGAGATAAAATCAAAAAAGGGAAATCTAAGATATGATTATTTTATGCCTTTAGGTAATAACAATACAGTCCTTTTAATTGATAGTTGGGAGAATCAAGAGGCGCTTGATATGCACCATAATTCAGAAACTATGAAAAAGATTATAGAACTTAGAAACAAATATGATTTGCATATGGAAGTAGAAAAATATATAAAAGATGATACCAATATGGAAAATAACAAAAAATTTATAAGAAAATAATGAAGAGTGTTATCTAAAAAGTCAAGATACAGACTTTTTTAGATTATTATAAAAAATTTTTAGGAGAAATGTAAAATGAAGAAAATTAAATTAGTGTTAATTAGTTTATTTATAAGTGCTACAGTATTTATGAGTGCATGTAATAGTTCAAGTCAAAATAGTGTAGCAGTAAATAATAGTGTTGAAACTACAACAGTAGTAAATGAAACTACAGTTGCTGAAACAAAATTAGAAACAACAGAATTAAAAGAAGAGACAACTACAATTAATGAGGTTAAAGAATCAACAGAGAAAACTGTTGAAATGAATAATGATTTATCAAATGAAAGTGTATCAAATAATGAGGTCAATAATATGTCAAGTAATAATATTTTAGTAGCATATTTTTCAGCAACAGGGACTACAAAAAGAGTAGCAAAAAAAATTGCAGAACTCACTGGTGGTGATTTATATGAGATAGTCCCTAAAAATCCATATAGTAGTGCAGATTTGAATTGGAATGATAATAATAGTAGAAGTTCTAAAGAAACGGCTGACCCAAATGTTCGTCCAGAAATAGGAAGTAATGATATAGATTTATCTTCATATAATACAATTTATCTTGGTTATCCTATTTGGTGGGGAGATGCACCAAGAATTATGTTAACATTTGTAGAAAAATATAATTTTGATGGTAAGAAAGTTATACCATTTTGCACATCAGGTGGAAGTGGTATAGGTAGAAGTGGCTCTAACCTTGGTGCTCTTGCAGGCAGTGGAAGTTTTGCAAATGGTGAGAGATTAAATAGTAGCGCAGATACAAATAACATACAAAACTTTATCAATAACAATAAATAGTTTTCTAAATGTAGGGGAGGATATCATCCGCCCATAGAGGTTTATATGAAAAGTATTAAAAGAATTATAGACATACTTATGACATTAGTACTAATCCCTCTCATGGCTTATCAGGTAACTGGTGAATCGGCACATGAGTGGCTTGGAATTACTATGGTGTTATTGGTTATCATTCATCAAGTATTAAATAGAAAATGGTATTCATCATTATTTAAAGGTAACTACCAAGCATTTAGAATACTAAGAACAACAATCAATGTATTACTTTTGATTTCATTTGCCCTAACTGCTATTTCTGGTATGTCTATGAGTAACCATACAGTACCATTTTTATACAATTTGATAAATGTAAATACAGCAAGAATTATGCATTTGGCATTTTCATATTGGTCATTTATATTTATGGGTATGCATATAGGTCTTCATATAAGTGCTATGACTATAAAGACACCAGTTAATATTAAAAAAGTTTTGCTGATAGTATTAACAATTATCGCTGGATATGGATTTTATTTATTTTTAAAAAGTGGGATTATAAATTATATTAGTTTTAAATCGCATTTTGCATTTTTAGATTATGAAAAACCTGCATACTTAGTTTTTACAGAAAATGTATCAATGCTTATATTCTTTTCATATATTTCTCATAATATAGCAAATATAGTAAAAGGAATTGGAAAGAAAGATAATGATGTTTTAAAATCATTAATTTACATTATGACAGCACTTATTATAGGTTTTGCTTTAAATATGTTAAGTGGTAAAGAATCTTTTGATAATAATAATGATATGATAAATGAGAGCAAGGCTAATTCGCAAGAAAGTAGTATTATAGAAGTTGATGACGGATTTATAAAAATTGATGGTGGAAATTTCTTGATGGGAAGTCCGGATAGTGAGAATTGGAGAATAAATGATGAGTTATTACATGAAGTTAGTGTTTCATCATTTTATATTGATAAATATGATGCAACTCAAAAAGAGTATGAAGAGATAATGCACATTAATCCAAGTGAATTTAAAGGTGATAAATTACCAGTTGAAAATATAAGTTTTATAGATGCAATTAAGTTTGCAAATGAGAAAAGTATTTTAATGATGATGTATTAGAAGCAAGACCTGGAACTTATAGAGGGCATACAGTAGAAGTTGGAAGCTTTACTCCAAATAAATTTGGACTTTATGATATGCACGGGAATGTAAATGAATGGTGTTTTGAAACTTGGAGAATTTGAAACTGGACTTGAAAATTTTACAAATAATGATAATATAGATGTAGATATAAGTATAATTAAATAATTATAGAATTTAGGAGGTAATATGAGTTTTTTAGAATTAGCAAAGAACAGGTTTTCAGAAAGATTTTTTAGTGACAAAAAAGTAGAGAAAGAAAAGCTTGATATGATACTTGAGGCAGGGCGAATAGTGCCTACAGCTTGTAATTATCAGCCACAAAGATTTTTTGTAATAAGTAGTGATGAAGGAATGGCAAAATTAAAAACAGTAACAAAATTTCATTATAATGTGCCAGTGATGATACTTATGTGTTATGATGATGATGTAGTATGGACACAACCAAATGACAGACTTCTTCCTAATTATAATTCAGGGGATCAGGATGTGAGTATTGCTGCTACAACTATGATGTATGAGGCAGAGGAACTTGGTGTTCATACCATTTGGATAAGAGGTTTTGATGCTAAAACAGTACAAGAAGTGTTTGAACTACCTGATAATATGATACCAGTTATGATGCTTGGACTTGGTTATCCAAATGAAAATTCAAAACCAAACCCATGGCATTTTAAAAGAAATGAGTTGGAGAGTTTTGTGAAATATATATAAAACAAACTTTCAAATTAGAAGATAGTGTTGTTGTCATATGGGCGGATAGTATCCGCCACTATAGGCTTTTGTAGGGGAAGATATCATCTTCCCATTTTTTTTATTTGAATGAGTGGATACTTATAAGACAAAGCAGATGGAAGAAATGCTAAATATTCGCTCAAATTTCGTGAGAAAATGCCAAATATTCGCTATGATTTAGTGAGAAAATGCTAAATATTCGCTCATATTTCGTGGAAAGGTTGATTTTTCAATGATTTTATTATAAAATATTGATATGTATTTAAAGAGAAAAATTGATAGCTTTTTACAAAATTGGAAAAATGATGAGAATCATTTGCCTTTAATTGTAAAAGGAGCGAGACAAATAGGTAAAACTGAATCAATAAATGAATTCTCTAAAAAATACAAAAATGTAGTGTATATTAATTTTGCTTTGGAACCAATCTATAAGATGGTGGTAAATGATGGATATGATGTCGATAAAGTGGTTAAAAATATATCGGCAATAGATTCAAAATGGAAGTTGATTCCTAATGAAACATTGATTATATTTGATGAGATACAGGATTTTCCTGACATAACTACCACTTTAAAATCATTTGCAATAGATAAAAGATATGATGTTATATGTAGTGGGTCGCTACTTGGAATTAATTATAAAAAAATATATAGTATAAGTTTAGGTTATAAAAGTGAATATGAAATGTATAGTATGGATTTTGAAGAGTTTTTATGGGCATTAGATATAAATGAAAGTGTAATAAATGATATGTTTCATCATTTGACTAATTTAATACCATTTTCTAAAATAGAAATGAATAAATATATGGATTTATTTACTGACTATGTAATAGTAGGTGGGATGCCAAATGTTGTAAAAAATTATGTACTCAATAAAAATTTTCAAGGTATTAGTGAATTGCAAAAGGATATAGTAGATGGTTATAAAGATGATGCTCGTAAATATATAGAAGGTCTTGAACAAACAAAAATAATTAATACATTTAATAGTATACCTGTTCAACTTGCTAAAGACAATAAAAAGTTTCAATATAGTAAGATTTCAAATAATGCAAGGTCAAGAGAATATATTGGTGTTATAGAGTGGTTAAATGATGTTGGAATCATAAACATATGCTATCAAATGAATTTTCCAGAGTTGCCAATTAAAGGGAATATAGATTCATCAAAGTTTAAAGTATATATGGCTGATACTGGATTATTAGTTTCTCTTTTAGATGAAGAATCACAAATTGATTTAAAAGTAAATAAAAATCTTGGTGTATATAAAGGTGCTATATTTGAAAATGTAGTTGCAGAAGCATTAAAAAAAAGTAATACTGAGTTAGTTTATTATAAAAGGGGTGACTCAACACTTGAAATAGATTTTTTTGTCAGAACTCAAAATGAACTTATGCCTATAGAAGTAAAATCTGGTAACAATAAATCAAAATCATTAAACGAAATGATAAGCAATAATAAATATGTGAATATTAAAAGAGGCATTAAACTTGCATATGCAAATGTAGGGTATGAAAATAATATTTTTACAATTCCTTATTTCTGCAGTTTCTTAATAAAAAGGTGGATGAGTGAGTTAGGCGATTAGGGATACGGGAAACATAAAAGCAATGGTAATCGTGAAGCAAGAAACTGATTTGAGTAATGTAAAACTGAAAAAACATATGAAAAAATTAAAAGAGAAGGCAAAACAGAATGAATTAATTTTAGATGAATAAATTGTGAAATGAGGTCATAATGCAAATAGTAAAAGTTGTAGCTGCCATTATAAAAGATGGTAATAAAGTATTTATAACAGAGCGTGGTCACGGAGAATTTAAGGGTAAGTGGGAATTCCCTGGTGGAAAGATAGAAGAAGGAGAGAGTGCTGAAGAAGCTGTAGTTAGGGAAATAAAAGAAGAGTTAAGATCAACTGTAAAGGTATTAAAGTTTTTCGGTGAAATAAGTGATGTGCAAGGCGATAGATGTTTTAATGTGAAATTTTATATTTGTGAACTTGTGGATGGCAGTCTTGAACTTACAGAGCATCTTGCATCAAAATGGGTTGAACCAAAAAATATAGTTGAAGATGAATTTATGCAAGCCGATAAAGTTATATTAATCAAATTGAAAAATGACAAAGAATTTAAATAGAACTAACATTTGTGAGATATTTTTACTTTGGTTTTAAACGCACCGATTTCGATACGTTTACAAAAAATATTAAAAAGGAGTTAACTTTTATGAAAAAATTGAATGTAGCAAAATTAGTAATTGCAATTCTAATACCACTTTTAGTCGGTGGTTTATCAGCATTTATAACGAAAGATGCTATGATGGTATTTGATACCATAAAGAAACCACCACTTTCACCACCTGGGATTATATTTCCTATAGCTTGGAGTATATTATATGTGCTGATGGGAGTTGCAAGTTATCTAATATATAATATGGATGTGACAAAGCTTGATGAAAAGCAGGTGATATTAAGAAAAAAAATACTTACAATATATATAATACAACTTATATTTAACTTTTTTTGGTCAATAATATTTTTTAAATTTTCAATGTACAAGTTTGCATTTGTTTGGTTAGTAATTTTGTGGGTGCTTGTATTTATTTTTATAAAAAATGCATTTAAGTTAAATAAAGCATCGGCATATCTAATGATACCTTATTTACTTTGGATGACATTTGCTGGATATTTAAATATAATGATAGCAGTGTTAAATTGATAATAAGAAAAAATATTTTAAATATAATTTATGAAAATAAATTGGTAATGAAGCATATATATTATGATATTATTTAGATTTTAAAGTAAGTAAAAGGAAAAAACGATGTTGTATATATTTGATTACTATTTATTGCTAAATATTGCTACTTGTATATTTTTTGTTGTGTCAATTATTAGACATATTAACAAAAAGAAAAAATATTTAACTAATAAAAATGATGAAAATTTAAAATATTTAAGAAAAAGTGATATAGTATTTACTATATCTACATTACTACTTTTAATAATGCTTTCAAGTGTTTTGATTTTATTTAAATGGTATATTTTTTTAGTATTAATAATAATTTTGTATATTTTTTTATTAGTTAAATTTATAAAAAAATCAAACAAATTACAAAGTGAAGAAGAAATGAAAATTAATAAGCAATCATTATATATTTTTTCTTCAGCATTATGTTTTTTACTAGTATTTTTAACAAGTTTCCTTGTTTTTATTAGAATAGCAGCTACAAAAGTAATAGAAAATTGGGGAGGTGGTATTGAAACTAATATTATAAAAGTGTATGATTTTATCAAAAATCCAAATGATTATACTAAAAATAAGATAATAGATAAAGTGGATGATTTGGTAGATGCATATAATAATAATGTGAATTCTGATAAAAATGTTGATAAAGAAAAAATAAAAAATATGGCAGATGATTTATTGAATATAATTACATCAACTGACAGCCAAATTGATTATAACAATATAAAATCAGGCATAGAAGAAATAGTAAATCCATATATTTCGTCAAGTAGTGGTATTGATAAAAATAAAATATTAGACACAATAAATCAGATAATAAGATAAAAAAATATAATTTATAGAGAATAGCATGGAGGAGAAAAATGAAAAAAATTGTAGTAGTAAATGCAAGCCCAAGGCTAAATTATAACACAGCAACATTATTAAAAAGTGCACAAGAGGGTGCGAAGTCTAAAGGGGCAATAATAGAAAGATTTGACTTGTATAGACTTGAAAAATATACTGGTTGCTTATCATGTTTTGGTTGCAAGAAAAATGCAAATAAAGGACATTGTATTATAAAAGATGGTCTTACAAAAGTTCTTGATAGCATAAGAGAATCAGATGGCTTAATCATTGGTTCTCCTAATTATTTATCTGAAGCGAGTGCAGGTTTTAGAGCACTTTACGAAAGACTTATTTTCCAAAATTTAACTTATAATGTAGAGAATTATTGTTGTAATGAAAAAAAGATACCAGTTCTTTTTATTATGACAAGCAATGCACCTGATACAAGTTATGTACAACTTGTCGAGAATTATAAAAATACATTTGAAAGATTTATAGGTCCAACTAAGACATTGATAAGTGGCAATACTTTACAGTTAAATGATTATAGCAAACTTGATTGGGAATGGACACTTTTTGATATAGAAGCAAAGAAAAAAAGACATGAAGAAGTATTCCCAAAAGAGTGTGAAACTGCATTTAAACTTGGTGCAGAATGTTTTTCATAGAGTTTTTATAAGGGTTGATAAAGATGTTAGAGAAAAGTTTAAGAGTGATTACAGATAAAATTAAAATTGCCACAATTATATTTATGGCTATAGTATTTGCATTAGTAGGATGTAAAAATAATATTTTGGCAGAGAATAGAATAAATGATGAATCAAAAGTTTCTGAAAATGCAAATGGGTATGGTGATTTTAAACAAGTTGATGTTATAGGATATAATATGGATAGTAATAATGACATATATAATTTTAAATTAAGTGAAGATGACTTAAAGAAAATTGCAGACATCAATAAAAATCAAAGATATGCAAACTGGTAATTCAAAATTGGGCATCATTTTTTAGGGGGGGGTATAAATATGCATTTTACAGAACCGGTATATAGAAATCCATATTGGCCTACATATCCTTTGCTTGAGATAACAGTAGGCTGTACTCATAATAGTTGTAAGTTTTGCACTATGTATAAAAGTGTAAAATTCAAGATGCATTCTTTGGAACAAATTGAAGAAGATTTAAAAGAGATAAGAGAGAAAACACCAAATGCAAAAACGATTCAACTTTTAAGTGCAAATCCAGTTGCACTTTCTTATGACAGACTTAAACCAATTTTAAAACTTATAAATAAATATTTGCCACATATGGAATATATTTATGCTTCAACAAGAGTTACTGATATTTGCAATAAATCAGTTGATGAATTAAAAAAACTTAAAGATTTAAATATGAAAGAAATATCACTTGGTGTTGAAAGTGGAGATGATGAGACACTTAGTATTATTAATAAAGGATATAAGGCTATAGATATAATAGAACAGTGCAATAAACTAAATGAAGCAGGAATTAAATTTTGGATGACATTTTTAAATGGTGCAGGAGGTAAAGAGCATACTAAAAATCATTCACTTAACTCTGCAAAAATATTTAGTAAATGTAATCCTATGCTTGTAGGGACAGGTAGTCTTGTGTTATTCCCTGGCACACCACTCATTAAAGATATGGAAGAAGGAAAGTGGACACCTTTAAATGAAAAAGAGATGCTTGAAGAGTTATTGCTATTTGTAGAGAATTTAACTTGTGATTGTAGATTTACATCTCACCATACAGTATCAGTAGATTTAAATACCAATGACTTCCTTGCCAATAAAAATGATATAATAAAGGCACTTAAGGATGATATTGAAAATGGGGATTTTGATACTATGGCGAAAGTTAGGAGCAATAAAAGAACATTATAATTTGGGTTAGATACTATACATTATTAAATTTGATATTATTTATTGCTAAAAATGATGATATTATATATAATAGTAGTGAAAAATACAGTGGTTTGCATTTTAAAATAATAACGGAGAGTTTAAAAAGGAGACTAACTTTTGAAAATTTGAAAAAATGCTAATAACACTAATTTTTGTGATTATAATATGAAAAAATACTATAAAAATAATAAAAGAATATTTTTCATCTTGCTTATTTATGAAATATTAGTGTTATTTGCTTGTAATAAGAAACTTGATATAGAAGAATCTATAATTGAAACTTTAGTAAGTGAAACAAGACCTATAAAAGAAGAAGAAATAGTAAAAAGAAATGTAGAAGAAAATGGTATCATTTCAGAAGTAAATAGCGATGGTGATATCATAACAACTATAAAACTTGCAAATGATAAAAAAAAATTAATAGAATATGATGCATATGACTTGGGTGAAGATTATAATGTTTATAAAATGATAGAAGTTAATTTGGCTGATAAAAATAGTATTGCGCTGAATTTTAAAAATCAAATAGAATTTGATAGTGATGATTTGATAATAAAAGATAGTGGAGTTTACAAATTAAGTGGAGAACTAAATGGCGGACAAGTTAAGATTCTCGGAGATTTTAAAGGTAAAGTAGAAATAGTTTTAGATAATGCAAGTATTAAAACAAATAAAAATTTTGCAATATATTCTCCAAATGATACTCCAGTACTTATACGGCTTGCAAATGGTAGTGATAATTACATTGGGACAAATGATAAAGCAAATACATTACTCCAATATGCAATTTATGCAAATAATACTCTAAGTTTCACTGGGAGTGGTAGTTTATTTATTGATGAAGGGTTTTTAAATGCTATAGGTTCTGCAGATGTTTTGACATTTATATCTGGGAATTATAGTTTGTTTGGAAGTGCGAGTGCGATAAGCAGCAGTTCTTGTGTTATCATAAGAAATGGAATATACAATTTATTAACTGGTGATTTTGCAATAGTATCATTAAATGATGTAAGTGGATATGTGTATATTGAAAATGGAGAATTTGATATTATTTCAAAAGGATGTGGGATAGTAGCTACTAATGAGATAATATTAGCAGATGGAAAAATTGAAATTGAATCTGAAAAAACTGCTGTTAAAAGTAAGTCTATTGATGTCTTGTCAGGAGAGTTTTATATTAAGACTATGGAAGATGCCATTATAGCTGTAGATGAAAAGAAAAATATAAGCGAGGCACAAGAAGATACATATATAAGATTTACTGGTGGAAGTGCAAATATTAATTCATGGTTTGATGGTCTTCATTCATATGGCGATTTATATTTAGAAGGTGGGAATATATATATAAGTGGACCTACAAGACATAGGAATTATATAATTAAGTACAATGGGAAAATAGTTTTAAATGGTTCGGATGTAATTGCTCTTGGTGCAAGCACTGATATTCAAGATTTGGGGGATGGCATAAATCAGAATTATATAATTATATATTATAAGGAGAGATTTGCAAGACAAAAAGGAAGTGCTTATCAAGTACGAGATGTGGCTGATAATATACTTATGTCATTTACGCCAGAAAAAGATTATAGGGTAGCAATAATTACATCAAACAAATTTAAAATTGGTGATACTTACTCATTAATATCTAAAGACCAAGAAAATATTATTACATTATTGGATAAAATTACTATAATAAAATAAACCTTATGTAAATGCTGAAATATTGCATATAGTTTTTAATTGTGGTAGAATAAATATAGTAAGTAAAATGATAAGGAGTTAATATGAAAAGAAGAATAATAGTATTTGCATTAGTTTTGGCATTCGTATTATCAACAGCTGTATATGCATATCGCTGGGAAGAAAAAAATGGGAATTGGTATGTTATAAATGAGATGACAGGAGAAACAATTAAGAATACACTTATTGATACAAATAACAATGTGTATTGTCTTGATCCACAAGGTAAACTTATAACTTCTTGGTATAGAAATCCTACAAGTGGTAAATATTATTTTTTTGATAATAATGCAGAAAGAAATTTAGGTGCTATGATTTTTGGATTACATATGATAGATGGTTATTATTATTATTTTGGTGATGATGGAAGCCTTAAAACTTCAGGTGTAAAAGGAGAATTAAAAAAAGTTTTCCAAGATTATTATGCTGACATTGATGGTTATCTATATCAAAATGGAACGCTCGCAAGAGATACAAGTATAATAAGGTCAGAGTTTTATACCAATACAGAATATTATAAAAATATTAATTTGAATAATTATTATTTGGCAAATTATGATAAACAATCTATTCCAAAAAAAGAAAGTGTTGTAATTGACCCATCAGTAGATGAAAGAATCATTGCTGGTAATTCAATGAAATCAGCAGATATTCATAAAACAGATGGTGGCACAGATTATTATGTTGATGAGTGGGGAAATTTAAGAGGAGTAGATGTAACTTATGAGACAAGACCTGCTGAAAAATATGGACCGATGAAACACGAATAAGGAAACACTTATTAAAATAAACAGTTTATAAATAAAAAGCGGATGAAGGCATCCGCTTTATTATTTAGAGAATACTGAGGAATATTTTTTAAACAATAATTTCGTATTTTTTTATAGACTTATCATTATTTGCCTTTAACAAATTGTTCCTTTATATAATTATGAATTTCACAATAAAAACCATTGGATGCAAAGTAAATACTTATGAGTCAGAAAAAATTAGAGATGAGCTTATAAAGCTTGGCTTTAATTATATTGATGTGGAAGAAAAAGATAAGTATAAAGAATTAGATTTTTATATAGTAAATACTTGTAGTGTCACAAAGATAGCTGATAAAAAATCAAGACAGATGTTACATCTTGCAAAAAAATATAATCCTAATGTTAAAGTAATTGCAATCGGTTGTATGGTTGATTCACTTTCTGTAGGGGCGGATACCATCCGAAAGACCGTAGGGTCGGATATCATCCGCCCAACTGAATGTGACAACTATGTAAATACTAATCACGAACCTACTCTTACTGGTGTTGATTATTTAATTACAAATAAAAACAAAAATAAACTTAAAAACTTATTGTTATCACTTGTAGGGGCGGATATCATCCGCCCAACTGCAAACACAAATGTATCCATAGGTGCGGATATCATCCGAAAGACCGTAGAGGCGGATATCATCCGCCCAACTGAAAATGTGCCCCCACATCGTATTCGTGCATTTATCAAAATCCAAGATGGTTGCAATCAATATTGTACATATTGCATCATACCTTATCTTCGTGGAAATATAAAATCAAGAAATGATGAAGACATTATAGAAGAAATTGAAGCAAAGACAAAAAGTGGTGTGAAAGAAATAGTTTTAACTGGTATTCATCTTAGTTCATTTGGGCTTGATAGAGTTAATAAAACTTATGAGAGTGAAGGTGCTATAGATATCGCAAGAGAATCTTTACTTAATATAATGAATAAAGTTGCTTTAATAGATGGGGTGGAAAGAATTAGGCTTGGCTCACTTGAACCAAGAATTATAAGTGAAGAATTTTTAAAGGAACTTGTAAATACAGATACTCGTTTAATGAAAGATGATATTAAATTTTGTAGTAGTGAAAAATATGTGCAAGGTAAAAATATATGTTTTTCAAATAAACTTGAATCAAAGTTTTGTGCCAATTTTTGTCTTTCACTTCAATCAGGTTCAGATAAAACACTAAAAAGGATGAAGCGTCATTATACTACTTATGATTTTGAAAATGCTTGTAATCTAATAAGAAAGTATATGCCATATGCAACTATTACAACAGATATTATAGTAGGTTTCCCAGGAGAGACAGAAGAAGATTTTGAGAACAGTCTTAGTTTTATAAAAAAGATGAGATTTTATAATCCTAATATTTTCCCTTATTCAAGAAGACAGGGGACAAAAGCAGATAAGATGCCAGACCAACTTACAAATGAAGTAAAACATAGTCGTTCAATTCGCACAATAAATGAATGTGAAAAAATAACTAAAGAAATTGAGAAAGAGTATTTAGAAAAATATAGTGATAGAGCAAAGGATGTGCTTGTAGAAGATAAGTTACTTAGAAATGGTGAATTAGTAGGTGTAGGTTATACAAAGGAATATGTGAGAAGAGAGATTATTTTTTAAAAAAAATTAAGTATTTTGTAATACTAAAACACTTGAAAAAAATGTGATTATAAAGTAAAATATAGTTATGGATAAAGATGTAACACAAATTATATATACAAATGACCCAAATGCCCAGAGTGAGGAAAAACAGGTTGATGTTAAAGAGGTTTTGGCTAAGGTTTATGGTGCATTAAAAGAGAAAGGATATAATCCTACAAATCAGATAGTTCAGTATATAATGTCTGGTGAACCCCTTTTTATAACAAGTTTTAATGGTGCAAGGTCGCTTATTACAAAAGTAGAAAGAGATGAATTAGTTGAAGAGCTAATTACTTCTTATATTGAGAATAATTTTAAATAAGAGCTAAGCTCTTAATATAAATGTCCGTGAAATTAAATTCATAAGAATTTTTTCACTTTTCGTAAAAAAGAAAAGTAATTTTTTATTTGTTTTGTCAGTGAAGAAGAGAAAAATTTTAGGTATTGATTATGGAGACTTTTCTATAGGTCTCGCAATTTTTGATGTAGAGACAGATTTTATCTTCCCGTATAAAACAATTTTTCGAGACAAAGCAAATATTTTAAGGAAAAGTATAAGAGAGATAATTGATATAATTAAAGTAGAAAATATAACAGATATAGTTATAGGACTTCCGTTAAATGCTGATGGCACAGATGGAGAACGAGTTGAAAAAGTAAAAAAATTTGCAAAAATGTTGCAAAATGGCTTAATCAATGCAAATGTACCCGTAGGGGCGGATACCATCCGCCAAACTTCAAACACAAAAGTACCCGTAGGGGCGGATATCATCCGCCCAACTAACATATATTTTCAGGATGAATGTTTAACTACAGTAGAAGCAAAAACAATATTAGCGGAGCGCGGCATTAAAAAAACTGATTGGAAGAAAACTATTGACCAAATTGCTGCCGAGATAATTCTACAAGATTTCAGACAAATTAATAATATATAATATAGAATCAATTTGCAAATCTTGTATTAGATAAAAACAGGAGATAACATGAGTTTTAATAGACCAACTAAAGAAGAAGCAAAAAAAGTTACGATATAGTTTACGATGATAATAATGTCATTAATTGGGAAGAGAAATTATATATAGTTACTTTGAGGATTATAAATTATGATTGAAATAGAAAAATTGTATTTTACAAACAAGAATAGACTAGATTGGAAAGATGTAGAAGTTGAAATTAAAAACATCTCTGGTTCAGTGTTTAATAATGAAAAGATTTCAAAGGAATTTAATATTGACAATAAAGCAATTGATGAATTAACTCACTCACGATATAACATGAAGTTAAAAGGAAAACTAAGATTGATTAAGGCAAATTTATTAATGTACTTGGAAGAAATTATTAAAGATATGGATAATGAAAGATGGAAGGAAGACATTGATACTAAACATAAAAATATTGCAAAAAATAGATGGTATCGTTATGATATTCATTTTAATTATCCAGTTCGTGATGAGCAAGGGAATTATATTGATAAACAAAAATATAAAGCAACTGTGGTTTTGAGAAGTGCAGAAGATAATAAATTATATTTGTATGATATTGTAGACATAAAAAAATGAGACCGGCTGCCCACATAGGAAGTGCAAGCACTTAAGTGGTGATAAACCCATCTCATTGATAATATTGTACTATAATTCCATATGAATGTCAAGTTCTATCATATTAAGGAGAAAAGTTATGTCAAAAGGAAAAGAAAATATCATAGTTTTGAGCGGTGATGATGGAGATATTGAAGTTGAAGTTGAAGTTATAGACCAAACAGTTATAAATGGAACAACTTATATTTTGGTTGCAGATGTTTTGAATGATGATGAAGAAGAAGGAGACTGCTATATATTGAAAGATGTATCAAGTGGTGAAAGTGAAGAGGCTGATTATGAAGTTGTACCAAGTGAAGAAGCTGATGGTATATTTGATGCATTTGAAAAGATGTTAAAAGATGAAATAGATTTAAAAAAGGAGTAATGATGAATGTAAGTAATTCAAAAATGAAGAGTTTTGATGAGTATTATGAAAAAAATATAAAAAATGCTAACTTTGAGTACGAAAATGATAATGATAATACAAATGATAAATCAAAACAAAACAATAAAGTTGGTAGTGAAAATAAATATAATAATAAAAAATTAGGACATAAAGAGATGAAAGGAAATAATACTAAAAATAATAATTATAAAAATTCAAATAAAAGTTTTGATAATAATAAGCATAATAATTACAATAAGAGTATGAAGCAGAATGACTTAAATAAGCATACAAATAATAATGTAGAAAGCAATATCATAAATAATAGCAATACTACAAATAATAATTTGTCAAATATTGCAAATAATCATTCTTATATAGAAAAAATGACAGCCAAAAATAGAAAATTTTTGGAAAATTACAACCCAAAGAAGAATGCAAAAATAAAAATAATTCCTCTTGGTGGTTTAAATGCGATTGGGATGAATATAACACTTATAGAAGATGAGAATGATATAATTATAATTGATTGTGGTAATGCATTCCCTACTGAAGATTTACTTGGTATAGATTTAGTAATACCTGATGTAACTTATCTTAAGAAAAATCAAAATAAAATAAGAGGTCTTGTGCTTACCCATGGTCATGAAGACCATATAGGTGCCATACCATATATTTTTAAAGAAATAAATGTGCCAATATATGGGACAAAACTGACTTTAGCACTTGTAGAAGGTAAATTAAAAGAGCATAAGATAACAAATTATAAATTAAACACAGTAAGTTTTTCAGACATAGTTAAACTCGGCAATATGTATGTTGAGTTTATAAAAACAAATCATAGTATAGTTGATTCTGCTGCTTTAGCTATTTACACAAAAGCAGGTATAATCATGCATACAGGCGACTTCAAAGTAGATTATACTCCGGTATTTGGTGATGCTATAGACCTTCCACACTTTGCAGAGATAGGAAGGATGGGAGTTCTTGCACTTTTGTCAGATTCAACAAATGCTATAAAACCTGGATTTACTATGAGTGAAAGAACAGTTGGCAAAATGTTTGATGCCATATTTAATGAGCATAATAATGATAGAATTATAGTATCCACATTTGCATCAAATGTGGATAGAGTTCGACAAGTTATAGATACAGCATCAAGGTATGGTAGAAAAGTTGCAATAGAAGGAAAAAGTATGATTAATATAATTAATATTGCAACTGCTCTTGGTTACATAAATGTACCAAAGGGAACACTTATACAGTCAGATATGCTTAAAAATTTTGCGGATTCAAAGACTGTAATTATAACTACTGGTAGTCAAGGCGAATCAATGGCAGCATTATCAAGGATGGCTCAAGGTGCAAATAAGAAAATAACTATAAAGGCTGGAGATGTTGTCATACTCTCTTCATCACCTATACCAGGAAATGAAAAAGCTGTAAATAAAATAATTGATGAACTTTATCGCCTTCATGCAACTGTTATTTATCAAGATACTCATGTATCAGGACATGCTTGCGCAGAGGAGCTTAAACTTATATATACATTGGTAAATCCAAAATATGCTATACCAGTCCATGGTGAGTATCGCCATAGAAAAGAAGCAGCAAATCTTGCTGAATCAGTTGGGGTTGAAAAGAAAAAATGTCTTTTGCTTGAAATAGGAGATGTGCTTTCTATATGTGAAGACTCGGCTGAAATAATAGATCATGTACCTGCAAATGGAATATATGTTGATGGACTTGGAGTAGGTGATGTAGGAAATATAGTTTTAAGAGATAGACAGACTCTTGCAACTGGTGGTATGGTTATAATCGCTATGGCTCTATCTGATGCATCTTCTGAACTTGTATCAGGACCAGATATTATATCAAAAGGATTTGTATATATGAAAGAATCAGAAGATTTAATAAATGGATTAAAATTTGTCGTTCGTGATGCTATAAAAGAATATAAAAAAGAAAATAGTAATGATTGGAAAAAATTAAAATCTATGGTTACAACTGTGGCTGAAGATTACTTGTGGAAAGTTATAAAGAGAGAACCACTTGTAATACCTGTAATCATATCTGTATAGTAGTTGGAGAAAAATATGTTTGGCGTAATGGTAAATGTAGTAGCTATAGCTGTAGGTGGCACGATAGGAGTGCTATTTAAAAAAGTATTATCAGAAAAAATATCCAAAGCAATGATGATGACACTTGGGCTTGCTACTTTTGTTATAGGACTTCAAGGTGCTATAAAATTTCAAAAATCTTTGTTGTTAGTTATCTCTTTGGCAATCGGGACAGCTATAGGCACTATCATTGATATTGATAGATATGTAAATGAACTTGGAGAATTTTTAAAAAAATTTTTTGTTTCAAAATCAAAAAATGAATCAGATGAAAAATTTGCTGAAGCATTTGCAAATGCAAGTATATTATTTGCAGTAGGTGCTATGTCAGTACTTGGCAGTATTGATGCAGGACTAAAACAAGATTATAATATATTAATCCTCAAATCAACTTTAGACTTTGTAGCAGCTATAATGTATGCATCTATATTTGGAATAGGTGTAGCATTTTCATCAATAACCATTTTAATATTTGAAGGTGGAATAGCATTATTTTCAACTTTATTAAAATTTTTAGCAGAAAATGATGCTATGATGAATGAATTTTCTGCAGTAGGCAATCTATTGGTTATGGTCATAGGTCTAAACCTTATAGGGGTGACAAAAGTAAAACTGGCAAATATGCTACCATCAATAGTAATAGTTGTGATTTTATATAAACTAATTTATATTGGGATATGAGAAAATATAATAGTAAGCGAATTTCTAATAAGTAAAAAGGGCTTTTAAAAGCCCTCAGACCGTAGACAAACTGGGTTAAAAAATATAAATATAACCCAGTTTTTTATTTTCAAACAAATATTTTGTGAATTTTAGTGGA
>CADCOW010000102.1 GCA_902803205.1 uncultured Eubacteriales bacterium
AAAAACCTCTATCCAACAATTCCCACACTCAAAAAAATATGTGATGCTTTTGGCATCACACTTTCACAAATCTTTGATGACAATTTGGAAGCTCCAAAACTTAACAATAATGAAATTAAGTTTATAGAAACATTTAGGCATTTAACTAAAAAACAGCAAAAAAAACTTATAGAGTTTTTAAATGTTTTTTAACACTTTTTAATCTTTTTTACTTATATACTCATTACATCTTTCTATCGCATATGCGAAATCTATAATATAAGGCAAATATTTCGGCATAGTTTTAAAATTCCGTTCATTAATTTTTTGATTATATACTAAACTAGCCTTTTTCAGTATCGTTTTAATATTCTTTTTTATAAACTTCATTTGTAGCGAAACTAAATTTCTATATTTTATATCTTGTTCATTTTTTATACGATATTCTTTAAGTTCACTATCTGGGCAAGGAATCATTGTTCCTAGTTGCAAAGAACCTTTTAAAATATATTTATGTGTCTTTTTACTAAAAACCTTTATTCGTACTACTATTGGACTATCATTACGAATTACCTTTTCACCATTAATTACAATAAAATCTTTATCTTTAGGAGAGCAAAAAGGAATAAAAAATCTATTTTTATTATTTGCTATATTTGAAACAACTAAACCTATATACTTTCTTTTTTTATGTTGTTCATCCTTATTTACATAAACATGTGAAAGTTTGGGGTCTCGCTTCAAATAATTTATATAGTTGTCCGATATCTCATATAATTTCATATTTATAAAAAAAGTGCAGTTGCCTGCACTATTGTTAAACCTGTTTTTTAGAGAAACAGAAAACTCGCTGTTAAACCTGTTTATACAAAACAGAAAATTTTAATTTCTAATTTTTAGAGAATTAGAAAACTCGTTGTTATGATTATATATTATCATATTTTTTAAAAAAGTCAAGTGGTAATTTTACATAGAATATGTCTCTTATTATTGCTAAATATAATTAGTTTTTGTATAATAATTTCAAACCGCATTTACATTAAACATTTAGTATGAAAATGGATTTTCATTTACATATATATTTTAAAAATAGAGGTCATCAAAATGAATAATGAAGAATGTCTAATTTGCAGTGCTCCACTTGAATACTTAGAAAATGATATTGATATGGAGTGTGCGATATGCCATAAGACAGTAAAAAGCAAAACAAGATGCATTAATAATCATTTTGTTTGTGATGCTTGTCACAAAAAAGGACTTGATAGCATAATAGGTGTTGCGCTAAATGAAACAAGTACCAATCCTATAGAAATATTAAACAAAATGATGAATATGAGTTTTTGTCATATGCACGGACCAGAACATCACACTATGGTCGGTGTTGCACTTCTCACTGCTTATAAAAATAAAGGTGGCAATATTGATTTTGATAATGCTCTATATGAAATGTTTTCTCGTGGAAATCAAATACCTGGTGGCACTTGTGGATTTTGGGGAGCCTGTGGTGCAGCAATCAGCACTGGTATTTTTATGTCAATTATAACTAAATCAAATCCTCTTGCTTTAGAACCATTTGCCTTGTCAAATGAGATGACATCGAGAGCACTTCATAAAATAGCAGAGGTTGGTGGTCCAAGATGCTGTAAAAGAGATTCTTATCTATCAATTTTATCAGCAATTGATTTCGTAAAAGAAAAACTAAACATAAAATTAGAAAAACCAGAAGTCAAATGCAATTTCAAAAGCAAAAACAACCAGTGCATCGGAAAAAGGTGTCCGTTTGTGTAGGAGAATCAAATGATTAAAACCATCCTTTGGGATTTTGACAACACATTACTTAATTTTGATGTGGCTGAAAAGGCCTCTATTCTTTCTACATTTGAAAAATTTAATCTTGGCATATGCACCAATCAAATGCTTAAAAGATATGAAAAGATTAATAAAGAATATTGGCATATGATAGAAGATAAAAAGATTAATAAACAAACTGCTCTTGTCAAAAGATATGAAGATTTTTTTATAGAGTATGGCATAGACAAAAAAATAGCAAAAGATTTTAATGATGAGTATACAAAAGTACTTGGTAACACAATAGAATATGTTGAAAATAGTTTTGAACTTGTAGCATCACTTAAAGGCAAATGTAAACAGTATATCGTTTCAAATGGAGCAAAAAATGTGCAGACACTCCGTATGCAAAAGTCTGGCTTTGATAAAATTGTAGATGACTGCTTCATTTCAGATATTATAGGTTTCGAAAAACCAAGCATAGAATTTTTCAACATTGTTTTTGACAAAATAAAAATCCCCGACAAATCAGAAGTGATAATCATCGGTGACTCACTAACAAGTGACATAAAGGGTGGCAACAATGCAGGAATAAAAACTTGTTGGTATAACCCAAAGAAAAAAGGCATCCCTTCTGGATACCTTGTGGATTACAATGTTCAAAACTTAAATGACATAATACCTATTGTTAATGGAACCTTTAAATAGTTTAGACATATAGTAATTATATACATTTCCATTATATACTTTATTGCTCTTTATAATTACTTGTATTTATCTTAACATATTTCACTTCAGACCTATCATACTTATCAAGCATCTTCGTTATTCTTTTACTGTGTTCTTTAGTAAATGCATATATATCAAACTCATGATATTTAGTCTCACCTTTTTCATCCTGCTTATTATTCTCATAATAATACCAAAATCTTTTATAAGGAATATTATTTTCTTTGAAATATTTTTCAAGTTCATCCTTTTTATCATCAAACTTCGTTGATATTTCAAATTTATAAATATATTCTTTCAAATGTTTTTGTTGATAAAGCATAGCTGATGTGATAGAAATAGTTGTAGCTATAACCATAACTACGCAACTAACTATTACATTTGAACCTGAAATTGCTTTTATACAAAGCACATCAAAAATAACATATATGTCTGCTAACACAACTGCTAAAATTATATTCTTACTATTTAAAAAGAATATTGATTTAAATTCATGAAGTCCAGCGTGAATTATTCTAAGTAT
>CADCOW010000103.1 GCA_902803205.1 uncultured Eubacteriales bacterium
AATCAATGGCTTTGGAGTTGTCCATCCTTCTTTTAAGAACCGGCTTCCTTCACCTGCCATTGGCATAATAATATGTAGTGGTCTCATTATAATATATAGATTAATTTCTTCCTCCACACAAAACAGACAACGTTTTAGGACAAAACCTACGCATAAATGCAAATGCAAATAGCGACGATATCAATGTCAGGAACAATAATAATATGAAAAAGCAAAATACAGGAATACTCTCATAAATATTAAGAATTTTTCCCAAAACGGCAGAAAACTCGCCACAAACTAGTGCATGAAAGCAAAACACAAAAAAAGTGGAATCTACTAAAAATTTACGCATACAATAGCCACGGTTTACGAAAAAATCAGCAACTAAAATATAATATGGCAACAAATATATCATCATAACAAATTTTGCAATATTTACATATTTTCCTTCAAGGACATATTCTGAAATAACAAACATAATCAAAAACAATGCTGATAACAAAGCCAGTTGAAAACCCTTAGAAGAATTTGACTTATAATGGATTAAGAGAGGGGGAGAATACGAACCTGCCACAAAAAATAAGGCTGAATAAAACTGATATTCACAACCAATGATATATATATATCCACAAACAGAACTTAGAATTATAAGAACCCAAATTTTAATGTTGCGAAAATAAAATATAAGCGGGGCTAATATCACAAGTACTATCAAATCACGAACATACCATAATGGGTATAGTAGAGGTGTGTGATTTGTTGTAAAACCTTCTGGAACTGGCCTATCTACAAAACTCATAAAGAATAGATTAAAATCATAAGGAATTTTATGAAGATTCTCAAATAATGGTGTAAAAAAAGGAAGGTATTTTATCGACAATATTGTAAAAGCTATCAAACCCCATAGAATAAAAGGTATTAAAAGTGACCTTACACGAGACTTCACTTTTCGTTTGTACAATTCCAATGAAAAACCATTTCTAAAAAACAAATAGCCAGAAATGAAAAAGAAGGTGGGTACTGCGCCTAATGATAAATACTCAGAAAAAAAAATCTCTAAAACGCCTGTTATATCAGGACTATTATAGTAAGTTATCGTTTTACTATGAATACATACTACTAAGATTATCAAAGGAAATCTTAAAAAAGTAATTATATCCGAAAAAGTTTTACGCTCGGCATACTCGTCCCCATATGGGTATATTTTACATTCCATAAATTACTACTTTCTTTTCTAAAATTGTGGCTGTGATAATTATCTAAAACTTCGAAATATCTCCTGTTGCATTTTGTGAGAACATTTATGATCCTGCTTAAAATTTTAAACCACTGACTCTATAATTTTCACGTAAAAAACATTAATACAATTATTTCAAAGAGTGAATAGTCTACTTAAGCGGGATGGAAGTAAATGGTAATATTAAATTTTTTAACAAGGATCTAAGAAACAAAGACAATTGTCCAGAAAACCAAAATAACAAAATAACTTTCTTTCCAAATTTCTTTCTATTTGAAACATAATATGAATAGACATCTTTTACCCTGAATTTATAAATCAATGGTGTATGTGAATCAAAATCACATTTCTTAGATAAATAATCTATAAGCAATCTACGTTGAAAAGGTTCAATAATGTTACTATCTTGTGATTTACTTATAGTATAATTTAAAATGAAATTATCTGTAGCCCACAAAACAGGTCCAAAATCCAATAAATCTATTGCATGTGCAGTATCACAATATTTTCCACCTTTTTTAGCATCAAATGATAATACTGAAGTTTCTTTCTTATATAAAATAGCGGGGAAAGGAAGCCCTTTTTCATTTAAAAAATTATCAGCTAATTCCTTTTTGGAAGAAATTACTCTATTACCATCACACTTTACACATTGACCTATGACATATCCATTTTCTTTTACCGAAAACCCATTGGAAAATATAGCAACGCAAGAAGGGTACTGCTCCGCTAGCTTTGAAACTGATGAAATTGCTCCTTCTCTTAATGTGTCATCGTCATGGCAAATCATAAAATAATCATAATCTGTCGGCACCTCCTTTAATATCAGATTAAAATGATCTAATCCTTTAAGCTGAGGATTTCTATGTACATATTTAAATTTATGTTTCAAAATTACATTCTCCATATTTCTCTCAGTCTCAGCATTTGTAGAATTATCCGAGATCAGTATTGAGAAATTTTCATAATCCTGGTTATCTATAGATTTTAAAGCTTCCAGAAAGCTATTTGGTCTATTATATGTAGCTATGACAACTAAAATAGAAATTTTCATTTTGATTTTACAATTACATTATTCAGACTCACTTCATTTTTAAAGGAGAACCTTACTTATTCCATATACCAGATGCGGTCTGATTTATAATCTTTTTAACTTGAATCCTATTTAAAACGACCCCAGATACAGTCATGAGAATAATAGCGCCTATAACGCCTTCCCCCCCAAAAATTTTACCAAATGTAAATGCGAGAGGAATATCAATAACTATTGTTACCAAAGTGCAATATAGCAATAATTTAATCTTGCCTAATCCGTTAATAAGAGCTGAATGCAATGAGTTCCACATAAGTATTAATACGTAAATAGCACATATCATCACAAAGGATCCATGTATTACCACCTTATTACCTAACCACAATTTGAAAACAATAGGAGAAAAGATTACAAGCAAGACCATTGTAACTAATCCTAATATATAAATCTTTATCAACTTATCATAAGCTCTACCCATCCAACCATAATCCTTCAATGTATAAGCGTCTGTAAATGCGGACCATAGAGGCTGAATAATAATAGTAGTTGCCATCAAAGGTAAACTTAAATACTTATAGATTACATTGTATTCTGTAACAGTCTCCGGACCTGAAACATGAGAAATAATTATATTTATAGTCTGATATAACACTATGACAGAAATCTGCATGATAAAAAACTTAATGCCTAAGTTTAGTACGTTACCCACTAACTGTTTTTCTGCAAGTTTTATAGAAGGACATAAACGTTTGAATTTTACACCATATAACCACAACGACTCAAATATATAGATGACAATAGGACATATGCTTATAACGCAAGCTAAATAAATTAGTGAGGGTTTGGTTGTTAAAGTCAAAATATACGTCATAACCAAAACCAACAATTGCCCAAACATCTCAAATGCATTTGACAATGCATTCATTTGTAAAGCCGCAAGTACAGTGTTCTGAATTTTAAATATCATTGTTATCGAGAAAGTGACAACCACTATCCGCATTACCTTTATCAAAGTCCCTTGATATCCAGAATCCACATTTAACAAGGCACACCAATCAACGAGACCAGCAACAAAAAATAAAATAGTCGCCAAAGGAAAGAATATCAGTGCAAAATAAACATATGCAGTGCTTACATACCTTCTGGCTTCTTCCCAATTGCATAGAGCTATACATTCTGCCACTCTATTTCTCAAGCCATTTCCAAAACCAAGGTCAAATATTGACATCCATGAAATAATCGTAGCAAGTGTGAGCCATATACCATAAAGCTCACTACTTACATATCCAATTGTTAAAGGAACCAGTATAAGAGTAATTAAAATAGAAATGCCCTTAACAAGAAAAGACCCTGCTACATTTTTTTTGACCTTGGCTGTTCTGCTATTTGTTCTAAATTGATTTAAAAAACCTGCTAATATCATCTTTATTAACAAGAATTATCCTTTATATACACACATCTCTTGTAACTCTTCGTTCATAAACGGGGCCATCTTTTCTAATGGCGCTGATGACATTTTACCGGTCTTCTTATCCATAAAAGATGCTGATTTCGGGAACAATGTCTGCTCTGGATGCATCTTTACCTCACAAATCATAGCACCTTCAGAATTGAGCACGTCACTGATAGTGGATTCTAAAGCCTCGTTGCTTGATACACGGACAAAAGGTATTCCGTATGCTTCAGCTATGCGTTTCAAATCAGGGCATACAACTCCACTGGCAGGGTTACTACCAGTAAAGTTACCCTTAAAAAAGGCTTTCTGGGTGGTCTTAATAGCCAGATAGCTCTCGTTCTCCAATACGATGAGTTTCAATGGCAACTTATAAGTCACAATTGTCTGCAACTCCTGTAGATTCATCTGGATAGAGCCATCACCAGTCACACAAATAGTCTTTCCACTCTCATTGCTGACACAAGCACCGATAGCTGCAGGTAGTCCATATCCCATTGCTGCACAACCTTGGTTGGCAAACACACGAACACCTTCATTTACTTGCATAGCCTGATAGGTACAGGTATAAGCAGTACCGTTACCAGTTACAACCACATCGCCATCAT
>CADCOW010000104.1 GCA_902803205.1 uncultured Eubacteriales bacterium
AAAATGGCTAATTAAAAAAAGGCGGATACCATCCGCCCTTTAAATTTATCTTGTTATATTTAATCGCATTTACAATTTTGACACCACACCATATATTCCAGCATCATTTTTAAGTTTCGATATCATAAGTTTAGGAAGTCTCTTAGTCATAAATATTTTTTCTTTCAAATGTTCTCTTATAATATCAGTTACAAATGTTCCTGCATTTGAAATTCCACCACCTATAAGTACAACTTCTGGTTCAAATACATGCATAAGTATAGTTATTAAAGTACTTATACTATCAAATGATAAATCTACAGCTTCATATGCTATTTTATCTTTTGCTTTTGCTCTATCTATAATTGTCTTTGCATCTATGGTATCATCCCATTTTTTTTCACCAAGTAACCTTTTATAGATATTCTTAAGCCCTTTTGTGCCTGAAAGTGTCTCAACACATCCTACATTTCCACAAGCACATTTTTTTGCATCCTTTGTATAATCAATTCTTATATGTGAAAGTTCTCCAGCGATTCCTGTATGTCCTTCTATCAAGTTTCCATTAATTATGATTCCTGTTCCTACTGCAGTTCCAAGTGTAATCAAACACATTGATTTATATTTATTTTTTAATGTATAACTATTTTCACCTAAGGTTGCAGCATTTCCATCATTATACACCAAAACTTTTATATTTTGTCCAAATCTTTTTTTTGTCGCGCTAACTATGTCATATTTTTTTTTCCAATTTATATTTACTGCATGTATAAGTTGATTATTTACTACTGGACCTGGCATAGCAAAACCAATGCCTACTATTTTGTTTTTTGTCACACCATATTTATTATTTTTTATATAATTCTCTATCTCATCAAAAATAAATTTAAGTAAATGCTTTTCATTATCTTTTTGTACTATAATAGTGTTTGATGAAAACTTGTCAACTAAAATTTTATTACTTGCTTCTTTAGTTTGCAAAACTTTTTTACTACATTTTGCACTACTACCTATAGCTTTTTTTACACTATCTTTAAATATACCAAACTTAATTGCAGTGCCACCAACATCGACACCTATATAATACTTATTATTTTTACTATGATTAATTTTTAAAGTTTTCATATTGTTTACCATTATTTACTTCTTACACGATATTAAGCACCTTATACCCCAGTGACTCCACATCACATACAAGTTTATTATTATTTATTTTTATCTCATCACCACTTAACAAATCTACTGCCTTCATTCCATTTACATCTAACTCTATATGTTCGCTCTCTTCGTGAAAAATACCTCTATTTACCACAACTATAACCTTTCTATCATTATAATTTCTTTCAAATACAAAGGTATGATTGCCAGTAAATAAAACTCTAAAATCTCCTTCACCAAATATTTCTTTATTTGCATTTCTCATCTTTCCAAGAGCCTGATAATGTAAAAGCAACTGTTTATCTTCCATACCCCACGGATAAGTTTTTCTATTATATGGGTCATTGTAACCATACACACCAACCTCATCTCCATAATATAAAAGTGGTGTTCCTGGCACAGTATATTGAAGTACTGACAAAGCTTTAAGACGACTAACTGCAAGTAAATATTTATCTCTTTCAATATCATGATGCAATTTTTCTTCTTCCTTAACTTCACTTACATCTCTTGCATCAGACAACTGTGTAATTATTCTTACTCTATCGTGTCCATCAACAAGGTTTAAGTTTCCATAAAAATATTCTTTTGGATAATTTTCCATCTGTTTATAAAAGAACTCAGAAAGTTCATAAGCAGATATATGACCTTTCATAAAATTAATTGCATTTTCCATAAAAGGATAATTCATAACAGATTTAAGTGATGCATTCATAAAATATTTTCTATGTTCATCATAGGATACTTTATTGGTAGCGTCTTCCCAGACTTCGCCTATAAGTATATTATCTTTATTCACCTTATCCATTGCTTTTCTAACTTCAACTATAAACTCATCTGGAAGTTCATCTGCTACATCAAGTCTGAAACCTACTATTCCTTCTCTCATCCAATGTTTAACTACAGAATTAAATCCTTTACATATCATATCAAGATAACTTGGATTCATCTCATCAACTTCTGGCAAATCTGATATTCCCCACCAACAATCATATTCATCTGGATATTTATTAAATTTATACCAATGAAAATATTTTGAGTCCTTACTATTGTATGCTCCAATACTATCATAATTATTATACTTATTAAAATAAATTGAGTCAACACCCTGATGACTAAATACTCCATCAAGAATAATCCCTATACCAAGTTTCTTTGAAGCAGAAACGAGTGATTTAAAACTTTTTTCATCTCCTAAGCTTGAATCAACTTTCATATAATCACCTGTGTCATATCGGTGACTACTTCTGGCTTCAAAAATTGGATTTAGGTAAATATTGCTAACTCCGAGTGATTTTAAATATTCAAGTTTTTCTTCTATCCCTTTAAGTGTCCCTCCATAAAATTCAAAATCTCTCACTGCACCATTTTCATCTTTATTATAAAATGGTGTCTTATTCCAATCATCTACAAAAACTTTTCCATGATTCTTGCCTTCAATTCTTTTTAAAGTGTTTTCTTTCCTTTGCTCATAGTCACTACCTCTATTAAATCTATCAGGGAATATTTGATATACTATTCCTTCTTTAAACCATTTTGGGACTGTGTCTTCTTTATATACAGTTAATTGAAAACTTCTTGGACTATTATCTATAAGTTTTCCAACACCACCAGACTGCAAATCATTATTTGAATAAAAATACTTTTCATCAAAACTCTGAATCACAAAATGATACCATATAAGAGCAGCATCTTTAGGTGTTTTATATTTTGCAATATATATATCATCACCATTATCTTCACATTCTTTTTCCATCTCTATATCAGGAAGTTTTTTATCATCCTGCCACATCGCTATAAAACATTTGAGTGCTTTTATTGGTTCACTAACTCTAATCCTAAAAGTGACTTCAGTGCCAACTTTTACTGCTCCAAATGGTTGCCTATAAAACTCATCTCTTGAATTAAAATATACCCTCATGACTTTCCTCCCTTTATTTTCCTGTCAATTCCAAATACAATTTCTTATATTCTTTTGCTGATGTTGCCCAAGAGTAGTCTTTTTCACTTGCATTTTTAATAAGCAAGTTAAATGTTTCTTTGTCATCATAGTAAAGTCCAACTGCCTCTTTAATTGTAAATAATAATTCATGTGCATTTATATTTTGAAATGCAAATCCTGTTCCTTCTTTTGTAAACTTATTATAAGGTATGACTGTGTCTTTAAGCCCTCCAGTCTTTCTTACTATTGGAAGTGTAAGATATCTCATAGCTATAAGTTGACTTAAACCACAAGGTTCAAATATACTTGGCACAAGCAAAAGGTCTGATGCTGAATATATTTTTCTTGACCGCTCTTCTGAAAAACATATACTTGATGATACTCTTCCTCTATATTTATTTTCAAAATATCTAAATGCGTCTTCATATTTTCTGTCACCTTGACCGAGTAAAACGAACTGTATATCAAGACTATTTATCATCTCTTCAAATATAGCAGTAAGTAAATCCATACCTTTTTGTTCAGTGAGACGACTTATTAAACCTATCATACAGACATTTTCATCCACCTTAAGCCCAAGTTCTTTTTGAAGTCCTAATTTATTTTTTTTCTTAAGTGGGAAAGTCTTAAAATCATAATTCATAAAAATATTTGGGTCTTCAAGTGGATTATATTCATAATAATTTATGCCATTTACAATTCCCTTAAATATACTTGCCCTTCTATTAAATATTTCTTCTAAGCCTTCTCCAAAAAAAGAATTTTTAACTTCATCTGCATATGTTGGGCTAACTGTTGTAAGGCAATCTGCATAATTAAGTGCACCCATCATAAAATTAACTGCATCAGATTGAAGAAGTTGTCTTCTTGCATTTGGATATTTACTTAAGTCCAGTGGGTCATCCATCATCTTAGGGTCAAACTTACCTTGAAATTTTAAATTATGCACTGTGAAAATTGTTTTTAACTTTCTAAATTTTTCTAAGCCTTGATACATCTCACGAAGATACACAGCAGATAATGCAGTATGCCAATCATTTAAATGAAGCACATCAGGTTCAAAATCAATATACTCTAAGGTTTCAAGTAAAGCTTTGGAAAAAAAAGCAATCCTTTCTCCATCATCAAAATATCCGTATGCTTTTTCTCTTTTAAAATAATATTCATTGTCTAAAAAATAAATTGGAGTGTTGTAATGCATATACTCATACACGCCAAGATATTGATTTCTCCAACTAAATGGTACATAAAACTCAGCAACTTTTTTCATCTTTTGCCTATACTCTTCTTTTATAGATGAAAATAGTGGCATAATAACTCTTGTCTCAACCCCTATATCATTTAAATATTGTGGGAGAGCATCAGCAACATCACCAAGCCCACCAGTTTTCATAAATGGGGATACTTCAAATGCTGCAAAAAGAACTCGCACAGCGGGCTCGCTCGTCTTTTCCTCAACAACTGTTTTCACAATATTATTTTTTATTTCCTTATTAAGATTGTTTTTTACTTCACCCATATCTTTATACCTTCTATAATTACATCAACAACTAATATTTTATTAAAACTACTTTATAGCAGATACTCTGCAAAAGAAAATAGTTGGAGCTAAAATTGATTTTTTGCAACGATGGCGATAGCTGAGCCTTAGAACTTTAGCACTGTTTGAGCGAAGCGAGTTTGCAAAGTTCTTGGCGAAGCAGAG